>NZ_JOGH01000010.1:0-135628 GCF_000721345.1 Kitasatospora sp. NRRL B-11411
AGCGGGGGTGGAGCCGGGGGCGGGGGGCGTCGTCACGGCGTTCAGTAAACAGTCGTTTGCCGAATTTGGCCAGCCTCGCTAGAGTACTGACCGACACTCAGCGAACACTCGTTCACCGAAACCGGAAGGTGTCGCCATGCTGCTCGTCGCCCTGATCGCCCTCGCCCTGACCGCCTGGGCCATCACCCACCTCGCCGCCCCGGCCCTGCTGGTGAGCGTCCTCGTGCTCGCGCTCTGGCTCACCGGCAGGGCCCTGCACCCGCGTTCTAGGCGTTGAGGGCGCGGATCGCGGTCGGGGCGTCGCCCGGACCGGTGGCCAGCTCCTCCCACTCCATCACCTTGTCGATGTCCGCGGCGGCCATCGAGATGTTGGTGACCCGCTCCAGGATCGCCTCGACCACCACCGGGACGCGGAACTCCGCCGCCAGCTTCTTCGCCTCCTCGAACGCGGGCAGCAGCTCCTCGGGCCGGGTGACCCGGATCGCCTTGCAGCCCAGGCCCTCGACCACCCGGACGTGGTCCACGCCGTAGACGCCCAGCTCGGGGGCGTTGATGTTCTCGAACTCCAGCTTGACCTGGAAGTCGATGTCGAAGTTGCGCTGCGCCTGCCGGATCAGCCCCAGGTAGGCGTTGTTGACCAGCACGTGCACGTACGGGATGCGGTGCTGGGCGCCGACCGCCAGTTCCTCGATCATGAACTGGAAGTCGTAGTCGCCGGAGAGCGCGACCACCTGCCCCTCCGGGTCGGCGGCGGCGACGCCGAGCGCGGCCGGGATGGTCCAGCCGAGCGGGCCGGCCTGGCCGCAGTTGATCCAGTGCCGCGGCTTGTAGACGTGCAGCAGCTGCGCGCCGGCGATCTGCGAGAGGCCGATGGTGGTGACGTACCGGGTCTCCGGGCCGAAGGCGCGGTTCATCTCCTCGTAGACCCGCTGCGGCTTGAGCGGCACGTCGTCGAAGTGGGTCTTGCGCTGCAGTTCGGCCCGGCGCGCCTGGGTACCGGCGGCCCACTCCCGGCGGTCCTTCAGCCGCCCGGCGGCGGCCAGTTCGCGGGCCACCTCGATCAGCAGCACCAGCGCGGCCTTCGCGTCCGAGGCGATGCCCAGGTCCGGGGCGAAGATCTTGCCGATCTGGGTGGGCTCGACGTCGATGTGGACGAACTTCCGGCCCGCGGTGTAGACGTCCAGGCCGCCGGTGTGGCGGTTGGCCCAGCGGTTGCCGATGCCGAGCACGAAGTCGGAGGCGAGGAAGTTCTCGTTGCCGTAGCGGTGCGAGGTCTGCAGGCCGACCATGCCCGCGTTCAGCTCGTGGTCGTCCGGGACGATGCCCCAGCCCATCAGCGTCGGGACGACCGGGACGCCGGTCAACTCGGCGAACTCCAGCAGCAGTTCGGCGGCGTCGGCGTTGATGACGCCGCCGCCGGCCACGATCAGCGGCCGCTCGGACTCCTGGAGCAGGGCGATCGCCTTCTCGACCTGGATCCGGTTGGCGGCCGGCTTGTGCACCGGGAGCGGCTGGTACGCCTCGGGGTCGAACTCGATCTCGGTCAGCTGGACGTCGATCGGCAGGTCGATCAGCACCGGGCCGGGCCGGCCGGAGCGCATCAGGTGGAACGCCTGCTGGAACACGCCGGGGACCTGCGCGGCCTCCAGCACGGTGGTGGCGGCCTTGGTGACCGGCTTGGCGATCGAGGCGATGTCGACGGCCTGGAAGTCCTCCTTGTGCAGCCGGGCGACCGGGGCCTGGCCGGTGATGCACAGGATCGGGATCGAGTCGGCGGTGGCCGAGTACAGGCCGGTGATCATGTCGGTGCCGGCCGGGCCCGACGTCCCGATGCAGACACCGATGTTGCCCGCCTTCGCCCGGGTGTAGCCCTCGGCCATGTGGGAGGCGCCCTCGACGTGCCGGGCCAGGGTGTGCCGGATGCCTCCGGAGGCCTTGAGCGCGGCGTAGAAGGGGTTGATCGCGGCGCCGGGCACGCCGAACGCCACCTCGACGCCTTCGAGCTTGAGGATCTCCACGGCCGCGCGGGCGGCTGTCATGCGGGGCATCGGCTACTCCTGCCGTCGACGCTTCTTCCGTGATACGGAAGAATAGTTTTGGAATGCGAAAGCAAGCTAAGGCGGCCGCGCCGGGGCCGTCAAGGTAGGTTTCAACAAAACGTTGCAGAGCCGCCCGCCCGCCCCGCTCCCCCGCGCCCGACGGCTGTCCGTTTTTCACCAGCCTCTGTCGGACCGGCACCTCGCCCACCTGCCCGGCCCGCCCGTACGGTCGTGGTGTCGACGGAAAACGCCAATCGGCGGACCCACCAGAGGAGACCCACACGATGAGCACCATCACCCTGTACGGCGCCACCGGCACCATCGGCTCCCGCGTGCTGGACGAGGCGCTGCGCCGCGGCCACACCGTGACCGCCGTGGTCCGCGACCCCGCCAAGCTGACGACCGTCCACCCCGCGCTGACCGTCGCGGTCGGCGACGTGCTGGACCCGGCCTCGGTGGCCGAGCACGCCAAGGGCGCCGACGTGGTGGTCAGCGCGGTCGGCGGCGGCGACGGGCCGGGCCACCAGGCGCTGATCAAGCCGTCCTTCGAGTCGCTGGTGACGGGGCTGCGCACGCTCGGCGCCGACGCGCCGCGGCTGGTCACGGTGGGCGGCGCGGGCTCGCTGCGCACCCCCGACGGCAAGCAGGTCTGGGACACCCCCGGCCTGCCGGAGTTCCTGCTGCAGATCATGCACGCGCACGGCGACGCGCTGGACCACCTGCGCACCGTCAGCGACCTGCGCTGGACCAACCTCTCCCCGGCCGGCACCATCGCCCCCGGCGAGCGCACCGGCGTCTACCGCACGGGCCTGGAGGACCTGCTGATCGGCGCGGACGGCGAGAGCCGGATCTCCACCGAGGACTACGCGGTGGCGCTGCTGGACGAGGTCGAGGACCCCCAGCACCTCGGCGAGCGCTTCACCCTCGCGTACTGACCCGCCCCGCGACGCCGAAGGGCCCCGAACCACCGGGTGGTTCGGGGCCCTCGGCGCTCCCCGGCTCAGTCGGGGACGACCAGGGCGGGGGTGTCCCGGGTGAGCACCTCGCCGCGGAAGAACGCCGGGCTGCGGCGCATCATCACGGCCATCACCAGCAGGCCCAGCGCCAGCAGCCCGGCCCCGACCACGAAGACCGAGCCGACGCCGAACACCGAACTGCCGCTGCCGTAGGCGGGGTCGGCCATGTCGACCAGCGACTTGGCGAAGATCGCGGCCAGGGTGAGCCCGCCGATCAGCGGGAAGACGCACTTGAGCAGCGCGTCGCGGACGGAGTTGCGCAGGTCGCGGCGGAAGTACCAGGCGCAGGCGAACGCGGTCAGCGAGTAGTAGAAGCAGATCATCAGCGTCAGCGCGGCGATGGTGTCGGCCAGCACGTGCGAGCTGACCAGGGTCATCACGGTGTAGAACGCGCCGGTGCCGACGCCCGCGGTGACGATCGCCCGGCCGGGGGTCCGGTAGCGCTCGTTGACGGTGGTGAAGGAGGCGGGCAGCGCCTCGTACACGCTCATCGCCAGCACGGTGCGGCTGACCGGAATGAAGGTGGTCTGCAGGCTCGCGGAGGCGGAGGCCAGCACCGCGACGAACAGCAGCACGCCCAGGCCGGTGCCCATCACCGGGCCGGCCAGCACGGCCAGCACGTTGGAGGAGGTCTCCGGGTTGCCCAGGCCGGTGCCGGTGGTGCCGATGCCCGCGTACATCTGCACCGCGACGGCGGTGAACAGGTAGGAGCCGACCAGCACCGCCATCGCCAGCATCGCGGCCCGGCCGGGGGTCTTCTCGCTGCCGCCGGTCTCCTCGTTGGCGCTCAGGCAGGCGTCCCAGCCCCAGTACATGAACAGCGAGAGCGACAGGCCCGCCACGAACGAGCTGAACGAGCTGGCCCGGAACGGGTCGAGCCAGCTCCAGGAGAAGTGCAGCGAACCGGCCGCGCCGTGGCCGGCGGCCTTGGCGATCGCCATCACGCCGAACAGCCCGAGGACCGCCAACTGCAGCCCGACCAGGGCGTACTGGACGCCCTTGGTGGCGGTCATGCCGCGGTAGCTGATCATGGTGGCCACCGCGATCAGCGCCAGGCAGGTGGCCACGTGGACCAGCCGGTTGCCGTTCAACGCCGCGACCGAGTCGCTGCGGGTGATCTCGCCGAGCAGCAGGTACAGGTACTCGGTGGCGACGCCCGCCAGGTTGGACAGCACGATGATGGTGGCGATCACCAGGCCCCAGCCGCACATCCAGCCGACCTTGGGGCCGAACGCCTTGACCGTCCAGGTGAACGAGGTGCCGCTGTCCGGGATCGCCTTGTTCAGCTCCCGGTAGGCGAAGGCCACCAGCATCATCGGCAGGAAGCCGGCCAGGAACAGGGCCGGCATCTGCAGGCCGACGGCGGCCACCGTGGTGCCCAGGGTGGTGGTCAGGCAGTACACCGGGGCGACGGTGGACACGCCGATCACCGCGTTGCCGAGCAGGCCCACCGAGTCGCTGTCGAGGCCCTTGGAGCGGACGCCGCCCGGGGCTTGGGCACCGGGGGCTTCGTCGACGCCCGGGCGGTTGTGGAGCTGAACCATGCCGGAACCGTAACCCCCACTGTTTCCGCAGCAGGCCGAGGCGGAAGCCGGTCGATCACCTTCGCTTCACCCGAATGATCGGGTAATATTCCGTTGATTTCATGGTCTTTTGGCGTCAACAGCCTTCGTTTCCTCCCCCCAGGCTGCCGCTCGGCCGGGGACGAAAACCGCACCGCACCCCGTTTCCGCCTTTTCGGGCATGAGTATGAGAAACACCACATACCGGTGCGGACCGGAACCGTTCGTTCGGACACCTCTGGTGTCCCCGCCCGCGGGCCCCTATCGTTCCCCCGTCATTTCAGGGATCAGGGGAGGGAACCGGGATGACCGGCACGCTGACGTCCGACACCGAGGTCCGCACCGTCCGGGCCGGCCGCCCCGGCCCCGGGCCGGTCCGGTGCTCCGTCGGCGACCTGCTGCTCGCCGACCTGCCGGTCTCGGTCGTCCTCTTCCACGACCGCCCGCTCGACCCCGACGTCCTCGCCGACGGCCTCGCCCGCGCCCTCGGCCACCTGCCCGAGTTCGCCGGCCGCCTGCGCACCGGCGCCGACGGCGGCCTCTGGATCGACACCGACGACTCCGGCGTCCCCTTCACCGTCGCCGACGCCCCCCACACCCTCACCGAGGCGCTCGACCGGATGGCGCTGCCCGCCGGCGGCCTGGTCGACCACGTCCGCGCCACCGAGGCCCGCCGGGAACCGCTGCCGCTGCTCACCGTCCGGCTCAACCGGCTCACCGACGGCACCTGCGCGCTCGGCGTCTCCTGGCACCACGCCGTCGGCGACATGCAGACCTTCGCCCTGCTGCTGCGCACCTGGTCCGCCTGCACCGAGGGCACCGCCCTCCCCGAGGCCCACCGCGCCCCCGACCGCGACCTCCAGCTCGACGCCCACCTGCCCGCCGAGGACTGCGGCACCCCCGGCCTGCGGCTGCCCGACGCCGCCGAGGCCGCCGAACTGCGCCGGGCCGTCGCCGGGGCCGCCCTCGCCAACCGCACCGTCCAGATCTGGTTCTCCCCCGCCGAGACCGAGCGGCTGCGCGCCGCCCACAGCGCCGAGGCCGGCCGCCGCCTGTCCGCCAACGACGCGCTCTGCGCCCACCTGCTGCACGTGCTGCGCGAGGTGGACGGCGCGGGCGACGAGGAGCAGACCCTCACCGTGCCGGTCAACCTCCGCCGCGTCCTCGGCCTGCCCGACGGCACCCTCGGCAACCTGCTCGGCGAGATCCGGCTGCCCTACCGCCCCGGCACCGCCCCCGCCCGGTACGCCGCCGAACTGCGCACCGCCGTCGAGGAGTTCACCGACAAGCACCTCGGCGTCCGGAGCAACCTGCGCTTCCTCGAAGAGATCGGCCGCGACCGCGTCGCGGACTGCGTCCCGGCCGGGTTCGACCCCGCCCGCCGCACCCTCACCGTCTCCAGCTGGTGCCGCCTCGGCCTCCAGGACCTCCCGCTGGCCGGCCACCGCCCGGTCGCCTTCAGCCCCGCCGCCACCCTCCAACTCCCCTGGACCTCCTGGCTGGTCGAGGGCCCCCGCGGCGAGGGCCACCTCTGCACCCTGGTCCTGCCCGCCCGCGCCGCCGCCAGGCTCCGCACCGCGGCCGCCCTGCTCCACCCCCACCGCCGCCCCGGCGACCCCGCCCCGGCCGTCGCCCCGCGCAAGCTGCTCTGACGCGGCGTCGACTCCGGCCGGGGCCGCGCCGGTTCACTCGTCGCGGAGCACCTGCGCGATGGTCAGCCGGGCCGCGGACCGCGCCGGGACGTACGCGCCGAGCACCGCGATCAGCAGGCCCGAGAAGGGCAGCAGGACGAGCAGCGGCGCGTGCCAGACGTGCAGCATCGACGCCGGGAAGTCGATCCGCGCCGCGCGCCCGGCCGCCGGCACCACCAGGCGGTGGGCGAGGATCCCGAGCGGGAGGCCGATCGCGCCGCCGACCGCCCCCAGCGCCGCCATCGAGGTCACCGTCATCACCGTGACCTGCCGGGGCGTCATCCCGATCGACTTGAGCATGCCCAGGCTGCGGCGGCGTTCGAGGGTGGTGAGGACCACCGTGTTGAAGACGCCGAGCGCGGCGACCACGGCCAGCATCGCGGTGAAGAGCGACGCGAAGCCGACGACCGTCAAGGTCCCCTGGTTCAGCTCGTCCGGGTGCTCCTGGGCCCGGAACCCGGGCCCGGCCTCCGTCCGGAAGGCCGCCGCGAAGGCGCCGGCGTCGGCCCCCGGGGCGAGCTGCACCAGGTAGTCGCCGGCCCGCTGCTCCGGGGCGAGCCGCTGCAGGGTCTCCCAGTTGGACAGCACCCCGTCGGGGTCGTAGGACATCAGCTGCCCGACGATCGTCACCGTGGTCCGCCGCTCCCCCAGGTCCAGGTGCAACGGATCGCCGACCGCCAGGCCGCGCTGGCGCAGGAAGCCCCCCGAGACCACGACCTGCCCCGGGCCGTCCAGCCAGTGCCCCTTGACCACCGCGTAGTGCAGGCTCGCGGAGTCCCCGCGGAGGAACTGGCCGCTGAGGCTCTGCGCGGAGCCGGCGAGCTTGACGTTCTGCCACCCGACGGCGGTGACCTGCACCGCGCCCAGCGAGCGCAGCAGCGATTCCGCGGCGCCGTCGCCCAGCGCCGGAACGGCCCCGCCCGGCCGGTCGGGCCGGTCGACGGAGACCTCGACCTGGTAGGTGCCGTTGTGCTCCTCCGCGTCCGAGTAGGCGGTCATGGTGCCGGTCAGACCGCTCGCCAGGGTCACCGCGGTGACGCCGAGGACGATCGCCGCCGTGGTCAGCGCGGTGCGGGCCGGACGGGCGAAGGGCTGGCCCAGCCCCAGGCTGACCGCGCGCGGCAGCCGCAGCGACCCGAGCCGGCGTTGGACGCCCAGCGCCCGCCCGGCCCGCGGGGCGCTGCCCGCGCTGATCGCCTCGGCCGCCGAGAGCCGGTGCGCCCGCAGCGCCGGGCCCAGCGCGGCGAGCGCCACCACCACCGGCATGCCCAGCAGCGCCACGGCGTCCACCCGGTGGTCGACGCCGGTGCCGCGGATCCCGAGCCCCTGGAACGCCCCGGCCAGCAGCGGCCCGGCCAGCAGGTCGCCGAGGAGGGTGCCCAGCAGGCAGCCCAGCACCGCGGGCACCGAGACCATCAGCACGTAGACCGCAGCCACCTGGTTCGGGGTGAACCCCACCGCCTTCAGGACCCCGATGTGCCGGAACCCGGAGACCACCGCGCCGCCGACCACGTTGACCACGATCAGGACCGCCACCACCAGCCCGAGGACGCCGAAGGTCATCAGGAACGGGACGTAGGCGCCGGTCCGGGTGGCGACGCTGCGGCGCAGGTCCAGGTAGGACTGCGAGCCGGTCAGCGCGCCCGCGGGCAGGTCGGCGGTGACCGCGGCGAGCCCGGCCCGGACCTCGGCGTCCGTCCCGGCGGCGGTGAAGCGGTAGAGCATCTGGACGGCCGTCGGGTGCAGGGCCGCGGCCTGCTCCGGGGTCACCCACCCGCCGGCCGACTGGCTCACGCTGGAGGCGAAGCCGACCACCCTGAGCACCGACCCGTCGGGCAGCGGCACCGTGCGGTCCGGGGCGAACGAGGCGCCGTTGGCGGGGCCGCTGTTCAGGACGATCTCGCCCGGCCCCGCGGGCCAGTGGCCGGCCCACAGGTCCACCCGGTCCACCCGGTCCACCCGGCCGTCCGGCGCGGGCCGGCCCACCACCGTCAGCGGGCCGGCCACGAAGCCCCGCACCCCCTCGGGGACGTTGACGACCGCCTCGGCGAACGGGCCGGCCGCGGCCTGCACGCCCGGGCTCCCCGCCGTCCGCGCCAACTGCCCGTCCGTCACCCCGGAACCGTCGAAGACCGCCACCACGTGCGCACCGCTCTGCCGGGCGAACGCGTCGTCGAAGGGGGCGGCGGCGGCCGCCATCAGCGCCAGCGCGATGGTGATCGTCGCGGTGGAGAGCAGGACGACGACGCCGATGATCGTCGTCTGCAGCCGCCGGCGCTTCACCGCGGCCCGCGAGGCCGACCAGACCGCGCTCATGCCGACCGCTCCAGGGTGCTCTCGCGGGCCACCCTGCCGTCGGCGAACTCGATCAGCCGGCTGGCGCAGCGGGTGGCCAGGCGCGGGTCGTGGGTGACCATCAGCAGCGTCTGGCCGATCTGGTTGAGGTCGATCAGCAGGTCCATCACCTGCTCGCCGGAGCGGCTGTCCAGCGCGCCGGTCGGCTCGTCGGCCAGCAGCACCGCCGGACGGTTCATCAGGGCCCGCGCCACGGCGACCCGTTGCCGCTCGCCGCCGCTGAGCACCGCCGGGTAGGCGTTGCGCCGGTCGGCGATCCCCAGCTCGTCGAGGAGTTCGAGCGCCCGCAGGCGCGCCGCCCGGGCCGGCGTCCCGGTCAGCTGGGCCGCCAGCGCGACGTTGTCCAGCGCCGACAGGTCGTCGA
Organism: Kitasatospora sp. NRRL B-11411; assembly: GCF_000721345.1. NCBI lineage: Bacteria > Bacillati > Actinomycetota > Actinomycetes > Kitasatosporales > Streptomycetaceae > Kitasatospora > Kitasatospora sp. NRRL B-11411. The sequence continues at coordinate 9,028 of NZ_JOGH01000010.1, forward strand.
TCAGGTGGAAGAACTGGAAGACCATGCCGATCCGCCGGCGCCGGTACAGCGCCAGACCGGTCTCGTCCAGCTCCCCGAGGTCCTCCCCGTGCACCACGACCGACCCCGCGGTCGGCCGGTCCAGGCCCGCCACCATGCTGAGCAGCGTCGACTTCCCGCAGCCCGACGGTCCCATCACCGCCACCGCCTCCCCCGCCCTGATCTCCAGCGAGACGCCGTCGAGCGCGACCGCGTCCCCGTACTCCTTGCGCACGCCGTCGAGGCGTACGACCACCTTGCCGGTGCCGTCGTCCGTGTCCATGGCAGGAAAGCTACGGGCGGCCGCACCCGCCGGTCGTCGGCCTGCGGATGTAACCGCCGGCCCGGGTCATCCCGGAGATGTACGGGCTGCTCCCGGCGGATGATGCGGAGCCCGGCGCGGCCTGCCAGGGTGGGTCCCCGTGTGGGGATCCGAGACGGAACGACTGCTCGCCGCGCTGGCGGCGACCGGCGCGGCGGCGGGGTGGCTCGCCGCGGCACTGGCCCGGGAGCGGCGGCGCCACCGCAAGGCGCTCGACGACCGCGGCTGGCTGCTCGAACGCGAGCGGGAGAGCGCCGCCGAGGCCGCCATCGACGCCGAACGGGCGAGGATCGCACGGGAGTTGCACGACATCGTCAGCCACAACGTGAGCCTGATGGTGGTGCAGACCACCGCCGCCCGCGAGGTGCTGGCCACCATGCCGGAACAGGCCGCGACGGCCATGGCGGCCGTCGAACGCGCCGGGCGGGACGCCATGACCGAACTGCGCCACCTGCTCGGCCTGCTGGCCCCCTCCCAGGACGGCGAGGAGGACGGCGCGGAGGCCCGGCTCTCCCCGCAGCCCGGCCTGAACCGGCTCGGCGCCCTGGTCGACCGCTTCTCCTTCGCCGGACTGCCGGTCGAGGTGCGGATCTCCGGCGAGCCGCGACCGCTGCCGGCCGGGATCGACACCACCGCCTACCGGATCGTGCAGGAGGCCCTGACCAACGCCCTCAAGTACGGCGACGGCCGCCCCGTCGAGGTCACCGTCCGCTACGCCGAGCACGCCCTGCGGGTCGAGGTGCTGAACAGCGGGCCCAGCGTCCTCTCCGGCGACCGGCCCGGCGACCGGCCGGGCGTCCGCTCCGGCGGTCAGCCGAACGTCCGCTCCGGCGGTCAGCCGAACGTCCGCTCCGGCGGTCAGCCGGCCGGGCGTCCGCCGGGCGCCGGCAAGCCGCAGGACGGTGCCGGGCGGCAGGACGGGGCCGGGCGGCAGGACGGGGCCGGGCACGGGCTGCTGGGGCTGCGGGAGCGGGTCGCGGTCTACGGCGGCGAGCTGGACGCCCGCCGGCGCCTCGGCGGCGGCTACCGGGTCCGCGCCCGCCTCCCCCTGGAGCGGCCGTGACCGCCGACGCCGCGGCACCCGGCCCGGCCGCGCCCTCGCCCTCGCCCGCGCCCTCGCCCTCGCCCCGGGTGCTGATCGCCGACGACCAGGAGCTGATCCGCACCGGTTTCCGGATGATCCTGACCGCGCGCGGCATCGACGTGGTCGGCGAGGCCGCCGACGGCGTGGAGGCGGTGACGGCCGCCCGCGAACTGCGGCCCGACGTCGTCCTGATGGACATCCGGATGCCGAACCTCGACGGCCTGGAGGCGGCCCGCCGCATCCTGGCGCAGGACCCGCACTGCCGGGTGCTCATGCTGACCACCTTCGACCTCGACCGCTACGTCTACGCCGCGCTCTCCCTCGGTGCCAGCGGCTTCCTGCTGAAGGACGTCACCGCCGCCCACCTGGCCGCCGCCGTCCGGCTGGTCGACACCGGGGACGCCCTGCTCGCGCCCTCGATCACCCGGCGACTGGTCGAACGCTTCGCCACCGCCACCGCAACCTCCACCTCCACCGGCGACCCGGACCCGGCCCGTCCACCCGGCACCCCGGCCGCCCCCCGCCGCCTGCACGCGCTCACCCCGCGCGAACTGGAGGTGCTGGCCCTGCTCGGACGCGGCCTGTCCAACACCGAACTGGCCGGCGCACTGACCCTCAGCGAGGCCACGGTGAAGACCCACGTGGCCCGGATCTTCGCCAAGCTCGGCCTGCGGGACCGCGCCCAGGCAGTCGTCGTGGCCTACGAGACCGGACTCGTCACCCCGGGCAGCCGCCCCGACTAGGCCCCGCCCGCAGCACCGTTCCCCCGGGCGGCCCGCTCCGCCAGCGCCCGGGCCACCGCGTCCAGGGCCGCGTCCCACGGGTACGGGGCGGCCGCGCCGGGCTCGTTCGGGACGAAGCCGCCCGCGCCGAGCAGCACCTGCACACCCGCCTCGCGCAGCGCCGCCACGCTGCGCGGGAACTGCGGGTGGGCGGCCAGCGCGGTGTTGACGCAGGGCATCAGCAGCACCGGGACGCCCTTGCCCGCCGCCTCCGCCGCGTAGCCGACCACCCAGGAGGAGGTCAGGCCCAGCGCCAGGCTGTTGACCGAGTGGAAGGTGGCCGGCGCGAACAGCACCGCGTCGGCGTGCGGCAGCACGTCCGGCTGCCCCGGCCTGCGGTACGCGGACTTCACCGGGTGCCCGGTCAGCCCCTCCAGTTCCGGCCCCCGCCCCGCCAGCCACTCCCGCGCCGTCGGGGTCAGCCCGAGCGCCACGTCCCACCCCCGCTCCAGGCCCGCCCGCACCGCCCCCTCGATCCCGGTCACCACCCCCGCCGCCGACCCGAACAGGTACACCACCGGCCGCCCGGCCCCCGCGTCCTCTGCCATCCCGCCATGCAACCGGCTCGGCACCCGCCCCCGCAACGCCCCGGGCGACCCCGCCCGGAAAAAGCGAACGGCCCGGGTCGGGTTCCTGCTCCGACCTGGGCCTTTGGCTGTCCTACTGCTGTGCGAGGTGGGCGCAGACGGTTTCGAACCGCCGACATCCGCCTTGTAAGGGCGGCGCTCTACCGCTGAGCTATGCGCCCTCGCCGAAGTGCACCGGCGCGGCCGGTCACACGACGAGTGGACAGACTACCTGGTCCCGGGAGTGGTTCGCCGCACCCCTTCGGAAGGGGGCGGGGACGGGGGGTGCCGGGCGGGGCGGGTGATCGGCAAGAATGGCGGGGAAGCGGCGGGACGGATACGGAGCAGGGAGCACGTGGTGAGGGTGGCCGGCGGCGGTGGCGGGGGTCGGGGCGGCTGGTGGGGCGGCGGCCGTCGGGACGGCGTGCGCGCGGACGCCAGGGCGGCCCGGGAGGCCGCCCAGGAGTCGTTCTACGAGCTGGACTCGGCCCAGCGGGACGCGCTGCTCGCGGTGGAGACCGTGAAGTCGGCGGGCGAGCCCGCCACCGCCCGCCGGGTGGAGCAGGAGTTCGCCGACCTGACCGCCCGGATCGACCAGGTCACCGTCGCCTACCTGGGCGCGCTGGACGCCGTCGACCTGGAGTCCGCGGAGGCCGACCCGGGCGCGGTCGCCCGGGCCAAGCAGCAGCTCGAGCAGGCCAAGCGCGAGCTGGACGCCAAGCGCACCGAGTTGGGCACCTTCCTCAGCCGCCTGCAGCCGATCGTCGACCACGCCGAGGCCCAGCTGATCCGGGTCACGCCCGCGGTCGAACGGGCCAAGCAGGCGCTGCTCGCCGCGACCACCGCCCTGGAGCAGGTCCGCGGCGCGGGCCTGCGCGCGGACGACCTGGCGACCCGGCTGGCCGAGCTCGCGCCCGAGCTGACCAGGCTCAACCAGGGCGTCTCCCAGCACGGCGTCCCGGCCACCCTGCAGCGGGCCGAGGACGTCGCCCGGCGGGCCGAGGCCGTCCGCACCGAGGCGGCGCAACTCCCGGAGCGGGCCGCCGAGATCGACCGCCGGGTGGCCTCGCTGCGCACCCGCATCGACGCCCTGGAGAACCGGGCCCACACCGTCGACCCGGCGCTCAGCGAGCTGCGCCGCCGGTTCTCGACGGCCTGCTGGCAGGACCTCCAGCAGGTGCCCGCGCAGACCGCCGACGCCGTCCGCACCGCCCGCACCAGGCTGGCCGAGGCCGGCCGGGCCCGCGACGAGCAGCGCTGGGCGGAGGCGACGGCCGCGATCGGCACCGTGCGCGCGCTGCTCGACACCGCCGGGGGCTCGGTCGACGCGGTCAACGACCGGCTGCAGCAGCTGAACGAGGTCCAGCACGACCCGCAGCGCGAGATCGAGCGCACCCGGTTCGCCCTGCGCGACGCGCAGCGCCTCGCCATGGCCGGCCGGCAGGCTCCCGATCCGCGGCACGCCGGGCCGCTGGACGCCGCGGTGGGCCGCCTCGACCGGGCCGTCGCCGCCCTGGAGGAGGCCGGCCGGCACCCGGACTACTGGCGTTTCCTGACCGAGCTGGCCGCCGTCCGGGAGACCGCGGCCGAAGTGGTCTCGATGATCCGCGGCCACTGAACCGTTCCCTCGCCACCCCCTGGGTACCCTGCTCGGTATGCCTCGCTACGACTTCCGCTGCCGCTCCTGCGGCGCCACCTTCGAGCTCAACCGCCCGATGGCCCGGGCCAATGACCCGGCCACCTGCCCCGACGGCCACCCCGACACCGTCAAGCTGCTCTCCACCGTCGCCGTCACCGGCGCGGCCGCCTCGGCCCCGGCGCCCAGCGGTGGCGGTGGCGGTTGCTGCGGTGGCGGCTGCTGCGGTTAGTCGCAGCACCGGGAGCGGGGAACGGGAGCGGTCCGCCCCCGCCTTCCCCTTCCCTCAGCCGAGGTGCTTGAGCATCTGGCGGAGGATCTCCTCCCCCGCGCCCACCCCGGTCTCGGTGAGGGCGGTGACGTCCGGCGCCGTCCAGCCGGTCTCGGCGAGTTCGCCGTGCCCGGGCCGCCAGGCCAGGTCCGCGGCGAGGAGGAGTTCGGCGTCCAGCAGCGAGTCGCCGGCGGCCAGGACGGTCCGGACGCCGGCGCGCCGCCGCACCTCCTCCAGGGCGGCGCTCTTGGAGAGCGGGGCGGGGACGGCGTAGACCTTGCGGCCCTGGAGGGAGACCGTCCAGCCGCGCTCGGCGCACCAGGCGGTGAGGTTCTCGATCCAGCCGGGCGGGAGTTCGGCCCGTTCGACGACCAGGTAGGCGAACAGCTCGTCGGCGACCCGCCGCTTGTGGGTCCACTCCGGGTCGGCGGCCAGGGCGAGGTGTTCGACGACCTCGGGCAGCGGGGCGCTGCGCTCGTCGAGGCGGGTGCGGATCTCGCGCTGCCAGTCCTGGTCGGGGACGCCGTCGACGAGGAGGTGGCCGCCGTTGGCGCAGACCGCGTACGGGGGGATCCAGTCGGCGGTGGGGCCGGGGAGGTGGATCCGCTCGTACTGGGCGCGGGTGCGGGTGGTGACGGGGACGACCGGGGCGAGGGCCGCGATCTCGGCGAGCAGGGCGGCGGCCTGTTCGGTCATGAAGGAGAGCGCCTTGCCGTCGTGCACCTCCACCGCGAGCAGCCGTGGGGCGAGCCGGTCGGGCACGTCCAGGGCGAGGGCGCGGTTGGAGTAGACGAGGGTGCGGTCGAGGTCGCTGGCGACCAGGAACTGCGGCACGGGCGGGGTCTCCTTCGTTCGGGGGCAGGGTCAGGTGTGGACGGCGGTGCCGTCCGCGCCGGTGGCGCCGCGGGTGTAGCGCGGGTGGATCAGGCCGACGCAGGTGTAGGGCAGGTCGTCGGTCTCCTCGACCGGGACGCCGCGCTGGTCGGCGAGCAGCCGGACGTGGTCGAGGTCGGCGCCGGCGCCGCGGCGGGCCAGGATCCGCCAGGGGACGCGGCGCAGCAGGACCCGGGTGGTCTCGCCGACGCCGGGCTTGACCAGGTTGACGCTGTCGATGCCGTACTCGGCACTGATCCGTTCGACGGCGGCCCAGCCGGCCCAGGTGGGGGTGCGGTCGGTGGTGGCGAGCCGGGCGGTCTCGGCGGCGACGGCGTCGGCGACGGCCGGGAAGGCGGCGGCGACGGTGTCGACGAACTGGCGGGAGACGTCGGCCCCGGCCAGCTCGCGGTAGAACTTGGCGCCGTGGAACTCGTCCGGGCCGGTCAGGTCGGCGCGCAGCACGGTGCGGGAGACCAGGCCGGAGACGGTGGAGTTGAGGCAGGCGGAGGGGATCAGGAAGTCGTCGCGGGTGCCGTAGGTGCGCACGCAGCCGCCGGGGTCGGCGAGGACGGCGAGTTCGGGGTCGAAGCCGGTGCCGGCCAGGGCCTGTTCGAGCTCGCGGGTGATGGCGCCCTTGCCCGTCCAGCCGTCGACGAAGACGACGTCGGCGGGGCGGTGGTGGGCGGCGAGGTGGCGCAGGGCGACCCGGTCGATGCCGCGGCCGCGGACGATGGAGACGGTGTAGTGCGGCACGTCGAGGCCGTGGGCGTGGGCGAGCCAGCGGCGGATCAGGATGCCGACGGGGGTGCCGGCCCGGGCCAGCGAGGCGAGCACCAGGTGCGGGCCGCGTTCGCGCAGCAGCGTCTCGGCGACGGTGCCGACGGCGGTGGCCAGCCGGGTCGCGGAGGCCTCCAGCGCGGTGTGGAAGAGCTGCTGGTAGGCGGCGCTGGGCTGGTACTCGACGGGCAGCGACTCGGCGTAGTGGGCGCCACCGGACTGCACGGCCTCCTCGCGCTCCTCGGTGGGCGCTTCGAGGTGGACGCCGGAGAGGTCCTTGAGCAGCCAGGTGACGTCGGCGGCCGGGTAGCTGGAGAAGGCCGGCCCGTGCAGCGGGCGGGTGGTGGGCGGGGCGGTGTGTGCGGTCATGCGGGGTGCCTTCGACGGGTACGGGGTCATGCTCGGGCAGCGGGGCGTCGGGCGGGTGGCGCGGGGCGGTACGACGGGAGAACGGCGAGCAGCACCCGGTCGGTGGCGGTGCGCAGGGCGGGCAGCAGGGCGGCGGGGCCGTGGTGCAGGGCGGGGGTGTCGGCGGGGTCGTCGACGACCAGGACGACGGTGTCGAAGCGGCGGGCGGGGTCGGTGCCGGGGGCGACGTTGTAGGCGTAGCGCTCGGTGGAGCGGTCGGCGGGGTCGTCGTGGGCGGCGAAGGCGAGGCGGGTGCGGATGGCGTAGCCGGGGTCGTCGAGGGCGAAGACCGGGGAGCGGGTGGTGGTGGAGAAGCGCACCTCGGCGTCGGGGAGGGCGTGCTGGAGGGCTTCGGCGAGCCGGAGCGGGGCGTACATCAGCTCTTCGCAGCCGAGCACCAGCACCCGGCCGGGGCGGGGGCCGACGGCGGTGGCGAGGGCGCTGCCGAGGTCGGGCAGGGCGGCGTCGAGGCGGCGGCGGTGGGCGGGGGTGAAGCCGTGCCGGCCGCCGTCGGGCAGGTCGGCGGGCCAGGGCAGGTCGAGCCGGGCGAGGGTGCCGGGCGGGCCGGCGGGGGGCCGCGGGGCGGGGGCGGCCGCGATCAGTTCGCGGGCCCGGTCCAGCACGCCGTCGGGCAGGTCGACGCCGCCGGCGGCGGTGGCGACCAGGTCGAGGCGGGCGCCGAGTTCGGCGGCGGCGGCGCGCAGCCGTTCGCGGTCGGCGGGGGTGCGCAGGTCGACCAGGGCGACGGCGACGTAGTGCGCGCGCGGGTGGGCGGCGTGCAGGGCGCGGATGGTGTTGAGGACGGTGGTGCCGGTGGAGAACTCGTCGTCGACCAGCACCAGCGGGCCGTCCCCGGCCAGCAGCAGCGGGTCCTCGGGGAGCAGCAGGTGGCTGGTGGCGTGCGAGTGCTCCTCCTCGAAGCCGCCGAGCGGGGCGACGCCGGGGACGGGGCGGCGGGTGGAGTGCAGGTAGGGGGCGTCGAGGCCGTCGGCGACGCTGTGGCCGAGGGCGGTGGCGGTCTCGGCGTAGCCGAGCACGACGGCGCGCGCGGCGTCCTCGGGGCCGAGCAGTTCGGCGACCCGGCGGCCGAGCGCGAGCCCGGCGCCGTGCACCTCCGCGGGCCGCTGCGGGACGTGCTTGCCCAGCACCCGGGAGACCAGCAGGTGGGCGCGCTTGGGGTTGACCCGCAGGGCGAGGCCGATCAGGTCGGTCAGTTCTGGCCCGCCGGTGAGGCGCAGGCCGAGCCGGTCGGTGACCCACTGGCCGGTCCAGGGTTCGGCCCCGACGGGCCCGGGGGCGGCGGTGCCGGCGGTGTCGGCAGTCATCGGGGCTCCTCTCGACGAGCAAGGCGGTGCTGGCAGTGCTGATGGTGCTGGCGCTGGTACGGCTGGTACTGATGCTGCTGGTACTGATGCTGCTGGTGGTGCCAGTGGGACGGACGCGGGCACGCGCCCGCACGGTTCGCTGTTCGTCATCGAGCGTACGGGCCCCGCCGGGACCCGTGGATCGGCCGACCGGCCAGGGTCGCGGCGCCGTCCGGCCGACCCTCCCATCAGCCGATCGGTTGACCCGGCGTCAGGAACCGTCCGTACGAAGGCCGTTCAGCCGATGCAGGCCGACAGCAGCTCGGCGAAGGTGACCTCGGCCCGGGCCACGCCGAACACCTCGGCCCGCAGCAGCACCCGCTCCGCCCAGGCCCGGTGCGGCTTGGCCTCGTTCATCTTGTTGGTGTACGCGGAGCGGCTGACCCCGCCGCCGCCGCGGTGCTGCTGCAGGATGTCCCGGGCGTCGCACAGCTCCTCGTGGGTGACCACGGAGAGCGCGTGCACGGCGGCGACGTGGCTGGGGTGGATGCAGGTCTTGCCGAGCAGCCCGTTGGCCCGGTCGAGTTCGATCTCCCGGATCAGCCCGTCCAGGTCGTGCTCGATCAGCCGCTGCCGGACCCCGTCGGCGGGCGGGGTGACCTCGGCGAACGGGGTGCGGCGCAGCTGCGGCTTGAACATCCGCTCGTGCAGCGGGAAGTACTCCCAGACCGGCCCGGTGACGGTGTGCCCGGTGCCGTCGGCCCGGCCGAGCACGTTGACCACGTCGCCGATCACGCCGGCCACCAGGGCCACGTCGTAGGCGGTCAGGTCGGGCGAGCGGCGCAGCCCGTACGCGGAGCACAGGTCGGTGACGCCGAGCCGGACGGCGAGGACCCGGTCGCGGTGCTTGTCGAGCAGCCGGGCGATGCCGTGCAGCTGTTCGCGGCGGCTCTCCAGGTGGGCGAGTTCGGGCGATTCGAGCACCGGCATGACGAACAGCCGCTGCCCGGTGCGCTCCTCGGCGGCGGTGAGCGCCTCCAGGAAGGGCAGGCCGCTGTCCTCGGTGAACTTGGGCACCACGAAGCCGCTGAGCAGGCGCAGCGCGGGGCCGAGGCGCTCGGTCAGGTCGGTGATCTGCTCGGCGGCCCGGACCCGGACGAACAGCAGCGGCAGTTCGGCGTCGGCGTCCTGCGCGGCGAGTTCGGTGAGCTGGGCGACCAGGTTCTGCTCGGCGCCGTCGACCTCGTGGTCGGCGATCGCGTCCTCCAGGCAGAGCACCATCGAGACCACGCCGCGGGCGGCCTGCTTGCGGACGTCGCGGGCCAGGGTGGGCCGGGTGGCGGGGCTGTAGAGCGTGGCGCCGAGCGCGGTGGCGAGGACGGACGCCCCGCTGTCGCGGTCGAAGGCGGCGGGCTGCTCGTGAAAGAGCCGGGTGCGGACGTCGTCCGCGAGATGCCCGAAGTGGCGCAAGGTGCTCTCCCGCTGTGGTCTGGTGGGCCCCGCCGGCGGCGGGAACGGCTGACGCCCCTCCCTCCTTGGGACGGTCGGCGCGGCCGGAAAGTTCGCCGGAGCGCCGGTGCCGTCGCGGGGGTGCGGAGCGATCCGGGCCGTTGGCCGTTCATCGTACGGCCGGACGACCTCGGCGAAAGAGTTCGAAACATCGAATTCTCGCAAGATTGTCGGCCCCGTCATCGACCTCGCCACCGGCCCCGCCGCGGACCCCACCACCGGCCTCCTCGCCGGCCCCGCCGAGAGGTCCCGCCGGGAGGCCCGCCGAGGGTTCCCGCCGGTGGGGCGCGCCGATGCCGCGCCCCGCGTTGTCCCGGGCCCCCGGCAGGCGGCAGGATGGTGCGCTATGACGCACGTGATGGCGAAGGGCGCCAACATCCCTCTGACGGCCGGCGCCGTCCGTGCCGTCCTGCGGTGGACGGACACCCCGGGCATTCCGGACGTGGACGCCTCGGCGCTGCTGCTGACCGGCCACGGCAAGGTCCGCGACGACGCCGACTTCGTGTTCTACAACCAGCCGCGGCACCCCTCGGGCCTGGTCCGGCACCTGCCGAAGCAGGCCGCGGGCGGGACGGTGCGGGACGCGCTGGAGATCGACCTGGCGCAACTGCCGCCCGAGGTCGACCGGGTGGTGCTGGCCGGCTCGGCGGAGGGCGGCGCCTTCCCCGCGGTGCCCGACCTGCGGGTGCTGCTGTTCGACGCGGCCGCGCCCGAAGCCGCGCCCGCGCTGGCCGAGTTCGCCATCGACGAGGACGAGCAGGTCACCGCGCTGGTCGCCGCCGAGCTGTACCGCCGCGACGGCGGCTGGAAGTTCCGCGCGGTCGGCCAGGGCTACGTGGACGGACTGGTCGCGCTGGCCACCGACTTCGGCATCGCCGTCGAGGACGGGAACACCGGCCCGAACGACTCCGCGGTCGACCTGACCGACCGCAGCGGGGACGTCCGCCTCCCCGACCCGGCCGCCGAGCCGTCGCCCGCCGAGCCGTCGCCCGCCGGACCCCCGGCCGCGCCGCTGCCGGTCGACGAGGACGACTGGACGATCGCCCCGGCCACCCCGCTGCCGACGCCCGCCGCCGAGCAGCCCGCCGCCGACCCCCGGCCGGTCCGGGCCCCGGCCGCGCCGGTCGCCCCGCCGCCCCCGCCCGCGCTGCCGCCGACCGTCCACCACGCCCAGCAGCCCGCACCGCAGCCCGGCGGCTACGGCTACCCGCCGCAACAGCCCCAGCAGCCGCCGCAACCCGCCCCGCAGCCCGGCGGTTACGGCTACCCCCAGCAGCAGCCGGGCTACGGCTACCCGCCGCCCCCGCAGCAGCCCCAGCCCCAGCAGCCGCAACCCGGTGGCTACGGTTACCCCCAGCCGGCCGCCGCCCAGGGGTACGGTTACCCGCCGCAACAGCCCCAGCCCTACGGCTACCCCCCGCAGCCCCAGCCCCAGCCCCAGCAGCCGCAACCCCCGCAGCAGCACCAGCAGTCGGGCGCCCCGTTCGCCCTGCCGCCGCAGGGCCCGCAGTTCCAGCCCCGCTGACCGCCCGCGCCCCGCGGCCGCACCACCCCGCGGCCGCGGCCACGCCCGCAGCCACAGCCTGACGAACCGTCAACTACCGGACCCCGACGGGGTCTTGTACCCGCGCTCCCACTGCATGCCGAACCCGTACAGCCGGTCCAGGTCGGACTGGAACCCGTGCACGTACCGCACCTCACGGCGGATCGTCAGCTTGCCCTCGCCATCGTTCTCGATCAGCACCACCGCGCACGAACGGGCGGCCGGGGCGCGCTCGTCGAGCTTGATCTCGATCCGCGGGCCGCTCTGCGGGACGATGGTGAGCACCGCGTGGGTGCGGTCGAAGGCCGGGGTGTCGTCGTAGATGTAGACGAAGATCAGCAGCCGCTTGAACTGGTCCTTCTTCTCCAGGTTGATGTGCATGGTCTCGCCGGAGGGCGCGCCGGACACGTCGTCGCCGGAGAGCTTGATGTAGGGCGGCTTGTTGAGGTCGCCGAACAGCCGGCCGAGCGGCTGCACCACGCCCCGGGTGCCGTCGGCGAGTTCGTACATGCAGGCCAGGTCGAGGTCGACGCCGACCGGCGCGGACCCGGTGTCGGCCGTCGCCAGCGGGCGCAGGATCCGCGGGTCGAAGAAGCGGCGCAGCGCGCCGCCCACGGTGGGGCGGTCGGCGGTGCGGGTCGACCAGTGCAGGTTGATGTACAGGTAGCCGGTGGTGGCCGCGGAGCCGGTGATGGCGTGCTGCGGCTGGGACTTGGTGAGTGTGACCTTGAACTGCCCTCCGGTGTCGAAGCTGTCGCTGCGGTCCCCCTTCAGGAACTCCCACACCGAAACCATCGTGTCCTCCCCCAGCACTGATACCGTCCTCGACCTCTCCATACCCACCCGGAGGGCGCTGAGTCAACGTCAACCCCTCGGCGCGCCCTGCTGGCAGAGGGTTCGTCACTCCCGTACGATGCCTGCCCCTCGGACGCGATATCGTCTCTCCGCACAGGTGTACCGTGCGTCACCTCTCTTCCCCCTGCCCTGCGGAAAGCCGAGGCCCTCCCCGCAATGAACCTCTCCTCCATACAGCTGGTCTGGGCCGTGGTAGGCGGTGCAGCCCTGCTGTTCACCGCCATCCTGGTGGCCTTCCTGCGCTTCAAGAACAACAAGCCCGCCGAGTCGGCGTCCGGCGACTCCTGGGAGCGCAGCGAGGAGCGCAGGCGCCGCAAGGAGGCCGTCTACGGCGGCGCCTCGTACGTGCTGCTGTTCTGCTGTGCCGGTGTGGCGGCGGCGCTGTCGTTCCACGGCCTGGTCGGTTTCGGCCAGCAGAACCTGAACCTGTCCGGCGGCTGGGAGTACCTCGTCCCGTTCGGCCTGGACGGTGCGGCGATGTTCTGCTCGGTGCTCGCCGTCCGCGAGGCCAGCCACGGTGACGCGGCGCTCGGTTCCCGGATGCTGGTGTGGCTGTTCGCCGTCGCCTCGGCCTGGTTCAACTGGGTGCACGCCCCGCGCGGCGGTGCCCACGACGGTGCCCCGCAGTTCTTCGCCGGCATGTCGATCTCGGCGGCCGTGCTGTTCGACCGCGCGCTGAAGCAGACCCGCCGGGCCGCGCTGCGCGAGCAGGGCCTGGTGCCCCGCCCGCTGCCGCAGATCCGGGTGGTGCGCTGGCTGCGCGCCCCGCGCGAGACGTACGCGGCCTGGTCGCTGATGGGCCGGGCCCGGCACGCCCGCGAGGTGCCCGCGCTGGCCGCGGCCGGCAGCGACGGCCCGTCCGCAGCGGAGCCTGCCCTAGCCCCCGAGGAAACCACCCTCGACCGGGTGAGCGCCTCCGCCCTGGAGCCCGCCGCCCTGAACGCCGGCCGCCGCCCCCGCGCCGCCGTCGAGTCGACCGGCAGCAGCACGTCGGGCAGCTCCTCCTCGTCGTCCTACGCGTCGAGCGGCTCCTCCTCGTACGGCTCCTCGTACTCCTCCTCCATCGACCTGACGATGGACGAGGACACCCTGTCGATGCCGAAGCTGGACTCGCTGGAGCGCAAGCTCCGGGCGATCGAGCAGCAGCTCGGCTGAGCCGCACCGCAGCACCGAAAAGCCGCGCCCGCCGGGAACTCCCCCGGTGGGCGCGGCTTTTCGGTGCTGCGGCGGACGGGCGCTAGCCCTCCGCCCCGACTTCTTCGGGTTCCGCTCCGCTGCCCTCCAGCCCCTGGTGGCGCTTGTTGCGGATCATCGAGGAGGCCAGCGCCGCGCCGATGAAGGCGACGCCGATCAGGCCGGTGACGATCTCCGGGACGTGGTACTTGATCGAGGCGAGCAGGATCAGCGCCAGCGCGCCGATCGCGTAGTGCGCGCCGTGCTCCAGGTACACGTAGTCGTCCAGGGTGCCCTTGCGGACCAGGAAGACGGTCAGCGACCGGATGTACATGGCGCCGATGCCCAGGCCCAGGGTGATCTGGAAGATGTCCTGGGAGATGGCGAACGCGCCGACCACGCCGTCGAAGGAGAACGACGCGTCGAGGACCTCCAGGTAGATGAAGAGGAAGAACGCGGCCTTGCCGCCGACCTGGACGATCGACTTGCCGGTCCGCTCGGCCTCCTCCTCGGCCTCCTCCTGCGCCTCCAGCCCGGACTCGAACACCCCGGACAGGCCGTTGACGGCCAGGTAGGTGGCGAGGCCGCAGACGCCGGCCAGCAGCACCGTCTCGGCGCGGTCACCGGCGAAGAGCCGGGAGGACACCGCGAGCACGACCAGCGCGACGACCGAGGAGAGCGCGTCCAGCTTGCCGATCTTCTCCAGCGGCTTCTCCAGCCAGCGCAGCCAGTTGAAGTCCTTCTCCTCGAAGACGAAATCGAGGAAGATCATCAGCAGGAAGATGCCGCCGAAGGCCGCGATGGCCGGGTTGGCCATGTCCAGGTACTCGGCGTAGGTGTGGCCGTCGTGGGTCTTGGACGAGTCGAGCGCCAGCTCGATGACGGTGCCCGGGCTGAGCTGCGCGGTGAGGCCGACGACCAGCAGCGGGAAGACCAGCCGCATGCCGAAGACCGCGATCAGCACGCCGACGGTCAGAAAGATCTTCTGCCAGAAGGCGTTCATCCGCTTGAGGACGGTGGCGTTGACGACGGCGTTGTCGAAGGACAGGGAGATCTCGAGGATCGAGAGGATCAGGACGACGCCGAATCCTTCGGCCCCCCAGATCAGGCCGGCGGCGATCAGGCCGGCGATCGTGATGGCGAAGGACCATCCGAACGTACGGAGGAACACGGGGTCAGTTACCTTTCTGGCTGCCGGAATCGACCCATTCCGGACGTGACTGCTGTTCTGTTACTGGACGTTGACGCCGAAGTCGAGCGCGATGCCGCGCAGGCCGGAGGCGTAGCCCTGGCCGACGGCCCGGAACTTCCACTCGCCCTGGTAGCGGTACAGCTCGCCGAAGATCATCGCGGTCTCGTTGGACGCGTCCTCGGAGAGGTCGTAGCGGGCGATCTCGGCGCCGTCCGTCAGGTTGACCACCCGGATGTAGGCGTTGGAGACCTGGCCGAAGCTCTGCAGCCGGGCGTCGGCGTCGTAGATGGAGACGGCGAAGACGACCTTGTCGATCTGGGTGGGCACCAGGTCGAGGTGCACCTGCACCACCTCGTCGTCCCCGTCGCCGTCGCCGGTGAGGTTGTCGCCCTGGTGCTCGACCGAGCCCTCGGGGCTGCGCAGGTTGTTGTAGAACACGAAGTACTCGTCGCCGAGGACCCGGCCGCCGGAGCACAGCAGCGCGCTGGCGTCCAGGTCGAAGGGCGCGCCGGTGGTGGACCGGGCGTCCCAGCCCAGGCCGATCTGGACCTGCGTCAGGTTCGGCGCGGCCTTGGTCAGCGAGACGTTCCCGCCCTTGGCGAGGGTGACGGTCATCGGACTTCCTCCCAGCTCCCCGTCTCGGGGGCTCCCGGGGTGTGCATCGTTGGACTGCCGCCGACCCGCCCGGGAGGGCCGGATCCGGCGGGGCGCGCCCGGCGGACGCACCCCAAGAGATCTACGCCCCCCGGTGGCCGCGCAGTGCTGCACACCCGACTGAACTTGCTGAACTCCGCCGCGCGACCGACCCGGCCGCCCCCGCCGGGCGGCCTCGGACCGCCCGCGCACGCACCCGGTCGGTGTGCGGATCGCCGCCGAATCTATCAAGCGCCCCCGCCCCGCCCGGCGGCCTCGCACCCGCGGCGGGGAGCGCCGGAACCCGGCCGCGGCCCGGCCGGTACGCTGCCGGGACCGCCGGGCGAAGCATCGAGCGGCCCGACGCACGGACGAACAGAGGGAGCACCGGAGCGATGCCGTTCGAACCGCTCGACCGCACCGACCCCGAGTCGGTCGGCCCCTACCTGCTGCTGGCCAGACTCGGCGTCGGCGGCATGGGCCGGGTGTACCTGGCCCGTTCCGCCGGCGGCCGCACCGTCGCGGTCAAGGTGGTCCGCGCCGACCTCGCCGGGGACGCCGACTTCCGCGAGCGGTTCCGCCGCGAGGTGTCCGCCGCGCAGTCCGTGGGCGGCACCTTCACCGCCCCGGTGGTGGACGCCGACCGGGACGGGCCGACGCCCTGGCTGGCCACCGCGTACGTGCTCGGCCCGGCGCTGGACGACGCGGTGCGCGGCCACGGGCCGCTGCCGGTGGAGGCGGTGCGCACCCTGGGCGTGGGCCTGGGCCAGGCGCTGGCGGCGATCCACGCCGCCGGGCTGGTGCACCGCGACCTCAAGCCGTCCAACGTGCTGCTGGCCGCCGACGGGCCGCGGGTGATCGACTTCGGGATCGCCCGGGCGCTGGACGGCGACCGGATGACGTCCACCGGCGTGGTGGTCGGCTCGCCCGGGTTCATGAGCCCCGAGCAGGCCGCCGGGCGCCGGCTGGGCCCGGCCGGCGACGTGTTCTCGCTCGGCTCGGTGCTGGTCTTCGCCGCCACCGGCCACGGCCCGTTCGACCACGCCGAGGACGGCGGGGCGCCGTCCGCGGCCTCCCTGCTGTACCGGGTGGTGCACGACGAGCCCGACCTGTCGGGGGTGCCCGGGCCGCTGCTCCCGGCGGTCACCGCCTGCCTGGCCAAGGACCCGGCGGACCGTCCCTCCCCCGCCGGGCTCGGCGCGCTGCTGGGCGAGCCGGTGGCCCCGGCCCGCTCCGGCTGGCTGCCGGCCGCGCTGGCCTCGGACATCGCCACCCGCGCCGCCGAGGTGATGGACCTGGAGGCCCCGGTCCGCCCCGGCGACCCGCGCTCGGGCCCCGCCGCCGCGCCGGCCGTCCGCACCCCCACCGAGGTCTCCGACCCGGGCACCGTCCGCCTGCGCGCCACCGGAGCCCCGGCCCCGGACGCCGGGCAGGCCGGGCACCCCACCGAGCCGATCGGGTCCGCCCCGCCCGCCGGGCGCCCCGGCCCGTCCCGCCGGGCGCTGCTGCTGGGCGGCGGCGCGGCGGTGCTGGCCGGCGCGGGCGGCCTGACCGCCTGGGCACTGAGCGGCGGTTCGAAGCCCGCCCCCGGCCCGGACCCGGCCCCGCCGACCGGCAGCGCCTCCCCCGCCGCCGCGTCCAGTGCGGCCCCGTCCCGCGCCCCGGGCATGCCGCCGGCCCCGCTGTGGACGTACCGGACCGCCGAGAGCAACGTCGGCAGCCTCGGCATGGCCTTCTCCCCCGGCCTGCTGCACCTGGGCAGCTCCGACCTGGTCGCGGTGGACCTGGCGGACGGCAAGGAGAAGTGGATCACCAAGGACGCGATGGCCTACGACCTGGCCTGCGCGGGCGGCACCATCAGCTACGGCACGGTCGCCGACCTGATCACGGTGGACGCCGCCACCGGCACCGTGCTGTGGAAGTACCGGTCCGAGCGCGGGAAGCCGAACGGCACCCAGATCGCCTCGGACATGGTGCTGAACGCCGACGACCGCGCCGTGTACGCGATGTGCTCGTACCTGCAGCTGGACGACAAGGGCGTGCCCGACATGGGCGCCAAGACCGGCAAGGGCATCATGGCGCTGTCCCGCAAGGACGGCTCGATGCTGTGGAACCAGCACCGCCAGCAGACCGCCGACTACACGGTCAGCTCCGACCTGACCGCGGACGCCCTGCTGTACACCGACAGCAAGGAGAACCTGGTCGCCCGCTCGCTGGCCGACGGCTCCCAGACCTGGTTCGCCACCACCAACTCGCGCTCGACCTACCAGCCGGTGCTCCAGGACGGCCTGGTGTTCTGCTCGGTCGACCCGAACGGCCTCCAGGCGGTGCGGGTCTCCGACGGCAAGCAGGTCTGGGCGAAGACCTCGGACCGCTCGACCCACATGTGGTACTCGCCGCCCGCGGCGGGCAAGCACGTCGTGTACTCGGTGCTCGGCGGCATGACCCTGACCTACCAGGGCACCACCTTCACCCCGACCGCCCCGACCCGGGTGGTGGCGTTCAACGCGGCCGACGGCACCGAGCTGTGGCACCTGGAGCTGCCCGTCGAGGTGTCGATGGACACCAACCCGGTGCTGGTCGGGGACACCCTGTTCGTGCCCAGCCCCGAGCACGGCATCTACGCGGTCGACGTGGTGGGCCACAAGGTCCGCTGGGTGTTCCAGACCAACGCGGGCGCCGAGCTGCCCTGGCACCTGGCCGGCGGCGAGGACCTGCTGATCGCCGTCCAGGGCAACCAGGTGATGGCCCTGCCGCCGGTGTAGGGACGCGACGGGCCGGGGCCACGAACGGCCCCGGCCCGCAAGGGCGTTGACGCCCGGTCAGACGTTGACGCCGAAGTCCTGGGCGATGCCGCGCAGGCCGGAGGCGTAGCCCTGGCCGATGGCGCGGAACTTCCACTCGGCGCCGTTGCGGTAGAGCTCGCCGAAGACCATCGCGGTCTCGGTCGAGGCGTCCTCGGAGAGGTCGTAGCGGGCGATCTCGGCGCCGCCGGCCTGGTTGACCACCCGGATGTAGGCGTTGCGGACCTGGCCGAAGCTCTGCTGGCGGTTCTCCGCGTCGTAGATCGACACCGGGAAGACGATCTTGGCGACGTCGGCCGGGACGCCGGCCAGGTTCACCTTGATCTGCTCGTCGTCGCCCTCGCCCTCGCCGGTGAGGTTGTCGCCGGTGTGCTCGACCGAGCCGTCGGCGCTCTTGAGGTTGTTGAAGAAGATGAAGTCGGCGTCCGAGCGGACCTTGCCCTGCTCGGTGCAGAGCAGCCCGCTGGCGTCCAGGTCGAAGTCGGCGCCGGTGGTGCTGCGCGCGTCCCACCCGAGGCCGACGACCACGGCGGTCAGGCCGGGCGCCTCCTTGGTCAGCGAGACATTGCCGCCCTTGCTCAGGCTGACACCCACGTGGTCCTCCAAGAAGTCGGGTTCCCGATCCGTCAACGGCCCGATCGTAGTGCCGGGTTCCCGGGCCGCGCCGGAGACTCGGCCCGGCGCCCGGCGGAAGTTCCACCGGACCGGGCCGAGCGGGCCGAGCGGGCCGTGCGCGGGAGCGTCAGAGCGCGCCGAGGGCGGCCAGGTACTCCTGGGTGTCCCGGGCGTCCGGCAGGCCGTTGACGATGCTCCAGCGGACCGCGCCCTCCTTGTCGATGACGAAGGTGCCGCGCACCGCGCAGCCCTTCTCCTCGTTGAAGACGCCGTAGGCCCGGGAGACCTCGCCGTGCGGCCAGAAGTCCGACAGCAGCGGGTACTCCAGGCCCTGCTGGTCGCCGAACACCCGCAGCGAGAACGGCGAGTCGTTGGAGACCGCGAGCACCTGCACCTCGTCGTTCTGCAGGCGCGGCAGCTCCTTCTGGATCTCGCAGACCTCGCCGGTGCAGACGCCGGTGAAGGCGAACGGGTAGAAGACCAGGACGACGTTCTTCTCGCCGCGGAAGTCGGACAGCTTCACCGACTCGCCGTGCTGGTTCTTCAGCTCGAAGTCCGGGGCCTGGGCGCCGATCTCGATGGTCATGGGAGGGCCTTCCTGCCTGAACGGTGGTGCGGGCAGGACGATCCTCCCACCCGCCGGGCCCGGTTCGGCCGTCCGGGTGAGCCGGGCGGGCCGTCCGGGCGAGGCGTTCGCTCCTGGTGAACAGGCCCGGGCGGGGCGCCCGGCGGCCGGACGCCGACGGGCCCCGCCGACCGGGTGGTCGGCGGGGCCCGTCGCGGGTCGCGGTCCGAAGTCAGCGCTTGCCGGTCTTCGAGGCCTTCGGGGTGGCCAGGCGGGTGCCCGCCCAGTCCTTGGCGATCGCCACCGAGCTGGTCTGCGAGAGGCCGGCGGTCTTCGCGGCGTCGGCGATCTCGTGCGCCTCGACGTGGCCGTCGCGGCCGGTCTTCGGGGTGAGCAGCCAGATCAGGCCGCCCTCCGCCAGGTACTCCAGGGCGTCGACCAGGGCGTCGGTGAGATCCCCGTCCTCGTCGCGGTGCCACAGCAGGACGCCGTCGGCGACGTCGTCGTAGTCCTCGTCGACGAGTTCGGAGCCAGTGATCTCCTCGATGCCCTCGCGGAGGTCCTGGTCACTGTCTTCGTCGTACCCGAGCTCCTGGATGATCTGGCCCTGTTCGAAGCCGAGACGGAGAGCCGGGTTGGACTTGTCCGCGGGGTCCGCGGTCGCGCTCACGGGAATAACCTCCAGTATTCGGCCCGGCGTCCATGCCGGGGCTGTGGCCGTAGTCCACACGGGAGCGGCGGTTCGCGCAAGTACCCGACCCCCGATCCCACCCAAAGGTTGACGTGTCGCCGGGCGACACGCCGCCCACTGTGGTGGTGAACACACCCGTATGTCCCCGTCCGTACCGACAAGGATGCTTCGTCTCGTACCCGTCCGCAGCCCGTTCACCCCCCGCACGCGTGCCCGAGATGCGAACGGCATTCGGGTCGGAGCAGGGTGCGGGCGTAAAGTCTCCTGTTGGCCCTCATCCCGACCGGCCGCCATCGTCCGGCCGGGGTCCCAGGTCGGACCACCTCCTGACCGTACCGCCCGACGGGCGGAACGGTTACCGATCGGTAGAGATGACGGATCTCCGAACGCGGTAGCACGATGGAGGCGGCGCGACAACTCAGCTTCGACCGACAGTGAAGGAACAGCGTGGCTTCCGGATCCGATCGCAACCCGATCATCATTGGCGGCCTCCCGAGCCAGGTCCCGGACTTCGATCCCGAGGAGACCGCGGAGTGGCTGGAGTCCCTTGACGCCGCCATCGACGAGCGCGGGCGCGAGCGCGCCCGCTACCTCATGCTGCGGCTGATCGAGCGCGCCCGTGAAAAGCGTGTCGCCGTGCCCGAGATGCGCAGCACGGACTACGTCAACACCATCGCCACCAAGGACGAGCCGTTCTTCCCCGGCAACGAGGAGATCGAGCGCAAGATCCTGAACGCGACGCGCTGGAACGCGGCCGTCATGGTCTCCCGCGCCCAGCGTCCCGGCATCGGCGTCGGCGGCCACATCGCCACCTTCGCCTCCTCCGCGTCCCTGTACGACGTGGGCTTCAACTACTTCTTCCGCGGCAAGGACGCCGACGGCGAGTCCGGCGACCAGGTCTTCTTCCAGGGCCACGCCTCGCCGGGCATCTACGCCCGCGCCTTCCTGCTGGACCGGCTGACCGAGCAGCAGCTCGACGCCTTCCGGCAGGAGAAGTCCAAGGCGCCGTACGGCCTCTCCAGCTACCCGCACCCGCGGCTGATGCCGGACTTCTGGGAGTTCCCGACCGTCTCGATGGGCCTCGGCCCGCTCGGCGCGATCTACCAGGCCCGGATGAACCGCTACCTGGAGCACCGCGGCATCAAGGACACCTCCGACTCGCAGGTGTACGCCTTCCTCGGGGACGGCGAGATGGACGAGCCGGAATCGCTCGGCCAGCTCTCGCTCGCCGCTCGAGAGGGACTGGACAACCTGACCTTCGTGGTCAACTGCAACCTGCAGCGCCTGGACGGCCCGGTCCGCGGCAACGGCAAGATCATCCAGGAGCTGGAGTCGCAGTTCCGCGGCGCCGGCTGGAACGTCATCAAGCTGGTCTGGGACCGCTCCTGGGACCCGCTGCTGGCCCAGGACCGCGACGGCGTCCTGGTCAACAAGCTGAACACCACCCCGGACGGCCAGTTCCAGACCTACGCCACCGAGACCGGCTCGTACATCCGCGAGCACTTCTTCGGCGGCGACCTGCGCCTGCGCGCCATGGTCGAGAACATGACCGACCACCAGATCCAGCACCTGGGCCGCGGCGGCCACGACCACCGCAAGGTCTACGCCGCGTTCAAGGCCGCCCGCGAGCACAAGGGCCAGCCGACCGTCATCCTGGCGCAGACCGTCAAGGGCTGGACGCTGGGCCCCAACTTCGAGGGCCGCAACGCCACCCACCAGATGAAGAAGCTGACGGTCGAGGACCTGAAGCGCTTCCGCGACCGGCTGCACCTGCCGATCACCGACAAGCAGCTGGACGAGGGCTACCCGCCCTACTACCACCCGGGTCGCAACTCGGAGGAGATCCAGTACATGCACGACCGCCGGCAGGAGCTCGGCGGCTACGTGCCCACCCGCAAGGTGCGCCCGCGCAAGCTCGAACTGCCGGGCGACGACGCGTACAAGGCGGTCAAGAAGGGCTCCGGCAACCAGACCATCGCCACCACCATGGCGTTCGTCCGGGTGCTCAAGGACCTGATGCGCGACAAGGGCATCGGCAACCGCTTCGTGCCGATCGCGCCCGACGAGTACCGCACCTTCGGCATGGACTCGCTGTTCCCGTCCGCCAAGATCTACAACCCGCTCGGCCAGACCTACGAGTCGGTCGACCGCGAGCTGCTGCTGGCGTACAAGGAGTCCCCGTCCGGCCAGATGCTGCACGACGGCATCTCCGAGGCCGGCTGCACCGCCTCGCTGATCGCGGCCGGCTCCTCGTACGCGACGCACGGCGAGCCGCTGATCCCGGTGTACGTCTTCTACTCGATGTTCGGGTTCCAGCGCACCGGCGACCAGTTCTGGCAGATGGCCGACCAGCTGGCCCGCGGCTTCGTCATCGGCGCCACCGCCGGCCGCACCACCCTGACCGGTGAGGGCCTGCAGCACGCCGACGGCCACTCGCACCTGCTGGCCTCCACCAACCCCGGCGTGGTCGCCTACGACCCGGCCTACGGGTACGAGATCGCCCACATCGTCCAGGACGGCCTGCGCCGCATGTACGGCTCCTCCGCCGAGCACCCGCACGGCGAGGACGTCTTCTACTACATGACGGTCTACAACGAGCCGATCAAGATGCCGGCCGAGCCGGAGGGCGTGGACGTCGAGGGCATCCTCAAGGGCCTCTACCGGCTCAAGGCGGGCGAGGCCGGCCAGATCCCCGCGCAGGTCCTCGCCTCCGGCGTGGCCGTGCCGTGGGCCCTGGAGGCCCAGCGCATCCTCGCCGAGGACTGGAACGTCAAGGCGGACGTCTGGTCGGCGACCTCCTGGAACGAGCTGCGCCGCGACGCCGTCGAGGCCGAGGAGTTCAACCTCCTGCACCCCGAGGAGCCGCAGCGCGTCCCGTACGTGACCACCAAGCTCTCCGGGGCCGAGGGTCCGTTCGTGGCCGTCTCCGACTGGATGCGCGCCGTCCCGGACCAGATCGCCCGCTGGGTCCCCGGCCAGTACCAGTCCCTGGGCGCCGACGGCTTCGGCTTCGCCGACACCCGCGGCGCGGCCCGGCGCTTCTTCCACATCGACGCGCAGTCGATCGTCCTCGGCACGCTCACCGAGCTGGCCAAGCAGGGCAAGATCGACCGCTCGCTGCTGAAGGCGGCCATCGACCGCTACCAGCTGCTCGACGTGGCCGCGGCCGACCCGGGCGCCGCGGGCGGCGACGCCTAAGCGCTAGCCGCTGGCCGCCAGCTGAAAGGTCCGCCCGAGGAAGGGAGTTCCCTCCTCCGGGCGGACCTTTCCGTTGCTGCCCGCTTGCTCGCGCAGTTCCCCGCGCCCCTAGCGGGGCGCAGGAGATCAGCCCCGCTAGGGGCGCGGGGAACTGCGCGCGGCGGAAGGCACTCGACGCAAAGATCCGCCCGGAGGAGGGAACTCCCCTCCCCGGGCGGATCCGTGGGCGGTGCGCGTCAGATGTGAACCGCGGGCCCCGCCTCGTTGGCGCCGCGCTTGGTGAGCAGCCCCAGGCCCGCCGCCGCCAGGGCGACGACCGCGGCGACCACGAAGGCCACGCCCATGCCGCTGACGAAGGAGGAGTGCACCGCGTCCGCGATCCCCTGGGAGACCTGCTCCGGGGTGCCGGGCTGGGCCGGCGGGGCGATGCCGAGCTGGGCGGCCTGCTTGAGCTGCTCGCCCTGCTCCCCGGTCGGGAACGGGACGCCGGTGGCGGCCCACTTGCCGGGCAGCGCGCCGGTGACCTTGGAGGCCATCACCGCGCCGAGGACGGCGGTGCCGAGGCTGCCGCCGACCTGCATCGCGGCCTGCTGGAGGCCGCCGGCCACGCCGGACAGCTCCATCGGGGCGTTGCCGACGATGACCTCGGTGGCGCCGACCATGACCGGACTGAGGCCGAGGCCCATCAGCAGGAACCAGAGCGACATGACGCCGGTGCCGGAGTCGACGTCCAGGGTGGACATGCCGAGCATCGCGGCGGTGGTGAGCACCATGCCGCCGACGATCGGGACGCGCGGCCCGATCTTGCCGATCAGGAAGCCGGCCACCGGCGCGCCGACGATCATCATGCCGGTCATCGGGAGCAGGTGGACGCCGGCGTCGACCGGGGCCATCCCGTGCACGTTCTGCAGGTAGAAGGTGACGAAGAAGATGCCGCCGAAGAAGGCGAAGGCCATCAGCACCATCAGCAGGGTGCCGGCCGAGAGCGGCACCGAGCGGAACAGCGAGAGCGGGATCAGCGGTTCCTTGGCGTACTTCTGCCAGATCGCGAAGACCACCAGGGCGAGCACCGCGCCGCCGAGGAAGAGCAGGGTGGCCGGGTCGGCCCAGCCCCAGGACGGGGCCTTGATGATGCCCCAGACCAGCATGAACATCGCGCCGGAGAGCAGCACGATGCCGGGGACGTCGAAGGACTTGGCGGCGTTCTCGGACCGGACGTCCTTGAGGATCAGCAGGCCCAGGACCAGGGCGACGATGCCGACCGGGATGTTGATGTAGAACACCGACTCCCAGTTGACGTGCTCGACCAGCAGGCCGCCGACGATCGGGCCGGCCGCGGTGGAGGCGCCGATGACGCCGCCCCAGATGCCGATCGCCATGTTGAGCCTGTCGGCGGGGAAGGCCCCGCGCAGCAGGCCGAGCGCGGCGGGCTGGAGCAGCGCGCCGAACAGGCCCTGCAGCACCCGGTAGAAGATCACCTGCTGGATCGAGCCGGCGAAGCCGATCGCGGCGGAGGTGGCGGCGAAGCCGACCGCGCCGACCAGGAAGGTGGTCTTGTGGCCGAACCGGTCACCGATCTTGCCGGCGGTGATCAGGAAGACCGCGAGGGCCAGCAGGTAGCCGGAGGTGACCCACTGGATGTCGGAGGGGCTGGCGTTCAGGTCCTTGGCGATCGCCGGGTTGGCGATGGCGACGACGGTGCCGTCCAGGGCGACCATCATGACGCCGACGGCGACGGTGAGCAGCGTCAGCCAGGGGTGCCCCCGCAGCCGGCCGCCGGCGGACGGAGCCGCTTCCTTGTCGAGTACTACGGACTGGCTCATGGTTCGGGGCTTCCCCGTTCGTGTGGTGTGCAGGAACCGCGCTGGGCACAGGAAGGGCGGTGTCCGGCCCTCACGCCCGTCCCCACGAGCTCCAAGACGGACGGACACCGCCGTCGGGAACATTATGTCAGCCGCTGACATTCGACAAACGGTGACTCCTGTCACTTGATGCCAGATCTCCACCGCGGCGCTATCGTTGGCACCATGGCCACGCCCACCACCGCCGCCGACCCGCAGCCCGTCGGCCTGCGCGAACGCAAGAAGCGGCGCACCCGGGACGCCCTGGTCGACGCCGCCCACCGGCTCTTCCTCTGCCACGGCTACGGGCGCACCACGGTGGACGAGATCGCCTCCGAGGTGGAGGTCTCCCAGCGCACCTTCTTCCGGTACTTCGCCAACAAGGAGGAGGTCGCGCTCGCCGTCCTGGCCGAGGCCGAGCAGGCGTTCCTGGCGTTCCTGCGGGCCCGCCCGGCCCGGGAGAACCCGCTGGAGGCGATGCGCGGCGCGGTCCGCGAGGTCTGGCAGGCCGTCGACCGGGGGCAGGAGAGCGGGCCGGCCGCGCTGGAGCTGTTCGAACTGATCGAGTCCACCCCGACGCTGCTCGCCGCCCACCTGCGGCACGCCATCCAGCAGGAGGTCGAGGTGGCCCGGATCCTCGCCGAGCGCGAGGGCCTCGACCCGGCCGCCGACCTGCGCCCCCGCCTGCTGGCCGCCGTGTTCGGCACCGTGGTGCGGATCTCGCACCTCTCCTACGCCGCCGCCCCGGACGCCGCCGACCACTCGATGGACGGCATGCTGGAGCTGATCGAGCGTCACTTCGACCAGCTGGGGCCCGCCCTGGCGGGCTCCTGGCGCTGACGGGGGACGCCCCCGTACCGGGGTAGCACCCCGGACCCGCTACCGGGGTATGAGGACAGCGGCCGGACCCCGCTCTACCCTCGGCCCGGTGACCCTCTGGAAAGACTTCCTCCGCGCCCTCACCGAGCCCCTCGGCGACCACCGCCCCCCGCTGTCGACGGCCCGCCGGCCGTGGGTCCGGGCGGTCCCGTACGCGCTGGTGCTGCTCATGGTCGGCTCGCTGCTGCCCACCGGCATCGTGACGCTGATCCAGTTCTACGGGGTGGACCCCTCGCTGGCCACCGCGCTCGCCGTGGTGCAGGCCGGGGCGCTGCCGCTGGCGCTGACCCGGCCGCTGTTGGCCTGGCAGCTGGCGGCGCCCTCGGTGCTGGTCGGCGCGGTGGCCACCCACGGCGCGGCCGCCGACCAGCCCTGGCCGTGGCCGACCACCACGCTGCTCGGCTACCTGTTCCTGATGGTCCTGCTGGCCGTCCGGGAGCGCGGGCGGACCCTGCTCGCGGTCTGGGTGGTCACCTTCCTCGGCTGCAGCCTGAGCTGGACGGTCTTCAACGAGGAGTTCGACGGCTCCTCGGTGCTGGCCACCGCGCTGTCCGGCGTGGTGCTGCTGCTCGGCTGGAGCCTGCGCGGGCGCGGCGAGGCCAAGCGGCTGCTCGCCGCGCAGGAGCAGATCTCCGAGACCGAGCGGGCCCGGCGCACCCTGCTGGAGGAACGCGCCCGGATCGCCCGGGAGTTGCACGACGTGGTGGCCCACCACATGTCGGTGATCACCGTCCAGGCCGACAGCGCCCCGTACCGGCTGGAGGGCCTGCCCCCGGCCGCGGTCGAGGAGTTCGGGCAGATCGCGGCCGCCGCGCGCGGCTCGCTCGCCGAGATGCGCCGCCTGCTGGGGGTGCTGCGGGCCGCCGAGAGCGCCGCCGACAAGGCCCCGCAGCCGGGCCTGGACGACCTGCCGAAGCTGCTGGCCACCGTCGGCCAGGCCGGGGTGCGGGCCGAACTGGCCGTCGGGGACGGCGTGTCCGCGCTCGGCCCGGTGCCCGAGGCGGTCGGCCTGTCCGCGTACCGGATCGTCCAGGAGGCGCTGGCCAACGTCGTCCGGCACGCCCCCGGCGCCACCGCCGAGGTCGGGATCACCGCCGCGGACGGCGCGCTCGCCCTGACCGTCCGCAACGACCCGCCGCCCGGCCGGGCCCGCGCCGTGGAGACCTCCGGCGGCACCGGCCAGGGACTGGTCGGAATGCGCGAGCGCGTCCGGCTGCTGGCTGGCACCCTGGACACCGGCCCGACCGCCGACGGAGGCTACCGGGTGACCGCCGTCCTGCCGTTGGACGGCACCAGCCCCGGGGAGAAGACCGCATGACCATCCGCGTCCTCATCGTCGACGACCAGGCGATGGTCCGCGCCGGGTTCGCCGCCCTGCTCAACGCGCAGAGCGACATCGACGTGGTCGGCGACGCGCCCGACGGCCGGCAGGCGATCGAGGTCAGCGGCCGCACCCACCCCGACGTGGTGCTGATGGACGTCCGGATGCCCGAGATGGACGGCCTGGAGGCCGCCCGCCGGCTGCTCGACCCGCCGCCCGGCGTGGTGCACCGCCCGCGGGTCCTGATGCTCACCACCTTCGACGTCGACGACTACGTGTACGAGGCGCTGCGGGCCGGTGCCAGCGGCTTCCTGCTCAAGGACGCCCCGCCCGCCGACCTGATCGCCGCCGTCCGGGTCGTCGCGGCCGGCGACGCGCTGCTCGCGCCCTCCGTCACCCGCCGGTTGATCGCCGACTTCGCCAGGAACCGCCCCGCCCCGCGCCGCGACCCGCGGCTGCGGCTGAACGGGCTCACCCCGCGCGAGACCGAGGTCCTCGAACTGATCGCCCGCGGCCTCTCCAACCAGGAGATCGCCGCCCACCTCGTGCTCGCCGAACAGACCGTCAAGACCCACATCGGCCGGATCCTCGCCAAGCTCGACCTCCGCGACCGCGCCCAGGCCGTGGTGCTCGCCTACGAGAGCGGCCTGGTCCAGCCCGGCGCGCAGTGACCCTCCCTACCGCCCGGGTATGACCCGCCGGTTGGCTCCGCGGGGTGACGCCCGCTCAGCCGCCCCGTCCCTACCTTCCTCCTCGTTGCCGAACAGGAGGAGGAGCGGATGCTGTCGCGTCTGCGTCGGGGGACGGCCGTGGCCGGGTTGGTGCTCGCGGCGGTGCTGGGAGTGGGGTCGTGGGCGTCGGCCGACGCGCAGACCCCGTTGACGGGGCCGCCGCCGGGCGCGGCGGCCTGGGCGGCGGACACCTCGCTGGGGGTGCGGCTGCCCGATCCGGTGGCCTCCTCGCCGGCCGAGGTCGCCGCGTTCTTCGCCGGCCTGCCGCCGGAGCGGCGCGAGGCCCTCGCGGTGCGCCACCCGCAGCTGGTCGGGAACCTGGACGGCGCGCCGGTCGCGCTGCGGCTGCGGGCCAACGCGCTGGCCGTCGAGGCGGAGCGGGACCGCCAGCGGGCCCGGGCCGGGGACGCCGCGCTGCCCCGCGCCGAGCGCGCGGCGGCCGCCGCGCGGGCCGACCACTACGCCGAGCTGGCCGGGCACCGGCTGCTCGCCTTCGACCCGCGCGGCCGGGGCCAGGTCGCCGAGGTGTTCGGGGACGTGGAGCACGACGAGCGGACGGCCGTCCTGGTGCCGGGCTCGGACGTCGACCTGTCCGACTACGACCGGGAGGCCGCCACCGGCCACCGGTCGCTCGCCGGGATGGCCCGGGCGCTGCGCGCCGCGAGCGGCGACCGGGTCGCGGTGGTGGCCTGGGTGGGCTACACCACGCCGGTCGGCCTCGGGCTGGACGCGGCCCGGGAGGAGCTGGCCCGGGCCGGCGCCGCCCGGCTGGACCGGCTGGTGGCGGGGCTGGCGCCGGTGACCGGGCCGGTGGAGCTGTTCTGCCACTCGTACGGGTCGGTGGTGTGCGGGCGGTCCGCGCCGGACCCGGCCCGGGTGGCCGGGCTGGTGGCGGTGGCCTCGCCGGGGATGGGGTTGGAGCGCGCGGACGAGCTGCGGGTGCCGGTGTGGGCGGTGCGCCGCAACGCCGAGGACTGGATCGGCGACGTGCCGAACGTCTCGCTGCTCGGCTTCGGCCACGGCGCCGACCCGACCTCGGGCGGCTTCGGCGCCCGGGTGCTGCCGTCCACCGGCTCGCACGGGCACAGCGACTACTTCGCGCCCGGCTCGGCCTCCCTCGCGGCCTTCGCCGCCCTCGCCCTCACCGCCACCACCACCGCCGCCGCCTGACGTGACGCCGCCCGTCGGCCGTTCGAGGAGACTTTCGATGCCGCCCGTGACCACCCTGCGCCGCTCCGCCGTGCGGACCGCCGCGAAGATCGACGCGAAGACCCCCGCCACCCGCGACCGCGCCCTGGACGGGCTGCGCGCGCTGGCCCTGCTGTCCGTCCCGCTCGGGCACTGGATGCTCGGCGGGTTCGACTCCCCCGACGGGGTGCTGCACAACGCCAGCCCGCTGGGCGCGCTGCCCTCGATGGCGCCGCTGAGCTGGGTGCTGCAACTGCTGGGCGTGTTCTTCCTGGTGGGCGGCCGCGCCTCGGCCCTGTCGCTGCGCCGGGCGGCCGGGCGCGGGGTGCGCACCGGGGCGTGGCTGCGCGGCCGGGTGCTGCGGCTGGCGCGCCCGGTGCTGGGGGTGGCGGCGGTGTGGGCGGCGCTGATCCCGGTGCTGCGCGCGCTGGGCGTGCCGGCCGGGACGGTGCGGACCGGGGCGGTGCTGATGGTGCAGCCGCTCTGGTACATCGCCGTGTACCTGGTGCTGACGGCGCTGACCCCGCTGTGCGTCCGGTTCGGCGCCCGCTTCCGGGGCTGGGGCGCGGCGGTGCTGATGGCGGCGGTCGCGCTGGTGGACCTGCTGCGGTACGGGCCGTGGGGCGCCGCGGTGCCGGGCTGGCTGGGCCTGCTGAACCTGCTGCCGGGCTGGCTGTTCGCCTACCAGCTGGGCGTGGACTGGGCGCACGGGCGGCTGACCCGGGCCGGGGCGAAGCTGCTGGCGGTCGGCGGGGCGGCGCTGTTCGCGGTGCTGCTGGTGGTGTTCCACTACCCGGCGAGCATGGTGGGCGTGCCGGGCGCGGCCCGCACCAACTCGCACCCGCCGTCCCTGCTGGTGCTGGCGCTGGCCTCGGTGCAGGGCGGTGCGGCGGTGCTGCTGAAGGACCGGCTGGGCCGGGCGCTGCGCCGGCCGCTGCTGTGGCTGCCGGTGGTGGTGGTCAACCTGGGCGCGATGACGATCTTCTGCTGGCACCAGACCGCGATGTTCCTGACCGCGCTGGCGGGCTCCCGGCTGGGCGCGCTGCCCGGCCTGACCACCGCCCCGGACTCGGCGGCCTGGGCGCTGGCCCGGCTGGCCTGGCTGCCGGTGTTCGGCGCGGTGCTGGCGCTGATCGGCCGCTGGGCCCGGCGCTTCGACGCCCCGTGGCCGTCCCGGGCCTGGCGGGCGGTGGCGGGCGCGGGCGCGGCGCTGTTCGCGGTGTACGCGCTGGGCGCGGTCTGACACCGCGTCAACTGTCGGTGCCGGGACGTACCCTGCGGCCATGGCGACCTTCGACGAACTGACCGCGCTGGCCCTGGCGCTGCCGCAGACCCACCAGGAGGAGACCTGGGAGCAGGTGACGCTGCGGGTCGGGCGGAAGATCTTCGCCATGGGCCGCCCCGGGTCGGGGGAGGTCTCGGTGAAGGCCGCCCCGGCGGAACAGGCCGAACTGATCGCCGCCGCCCCCGGGGTGTACTCGGTGGCCCCGTACACCGGCCGGTTCGGCTGGGTGCGGGTGCGGCTGGCCGGGGTCGACCCGGAGGAACTGCGCGAACTGCTCACCGACGCCTGGCGATCGGTCGCACCGAAACGGGTGGTGAAGGAGTACGAGGGGTAGCGTACGGGCGAATGTGACGGGGAACACTGTTTGCTCCCTGCCTCCAGCGTCGGTCGACCTCTACTCTGGCTGACTAGTAGTCGGAAGTCACTGCACCGTCGGGCCCGTCCCGCCGCGAGGTACGGCCCGAGGGAGTGGACGCCATGCAGCGCAGGCGGGTGAAGCGGATCCTGATCGGCGTGTTCGCCGGCTGCGCGGCCCTGGTGGACGCCGGAGCCGCCGCCGCGCAGGCCGCCGCCTCCAACGAGCAGCTGGCCATCACCACCCCGCCCGCGGGCAGCTCCGCCTGGGTCGCCGACCGCTCCTTCGGCCACGACCTGCCGGACCCGGCCACCGCCACCCCGGCCGCCGTCGCCGCGTTCTTCGCCGGGCTCAAGCCCGCCGAACTGGACCGGCTGGTCGCCGAGTACCCGCTGGTGGTCGGCAACCTGGACGGGGCCCCGCCCGAGGTCCGCTACCGCGCCAACCGGGTGGCGCTCACCGCCGAACGGGACCGGGCCCGGCAGCGCGCCGCGGACACCACCCTGGACGCCACCACCCGCGCGCTGTCCCTCTCCCGCGCCAACGACTCGGAGCGGCTGCTCGGCGAGGGCCGGCAGATCCTCGCCTTCGACCCGCGCGGCCGCGGGCTGGTCACCGAGGTCTGGGGCGACCTGGCCACCGCCCAGCGGATCGCCGTCCTGGTGCCCGGCTCGGACGCCGACCTCGGCCACTTCGACCAGAGCGGCGACCCGCTGCGCTCCCCCGCCGGCATGGCCCGCGCGCTGTACGCCGAGGAGCACGCCCAGTCGCCCGGCACCCGCACCGCGGTGGTCGCCTGGACCGGCTACGTCACCCCGCAGGGCCTCGGCCCGGACGCGGTCACCTCCCGGCTGGCGGACGCCGCCGCGCCCCGGCTGCACCGGCTGCTCGGCGGCCTCGAGCAGACCGCCCACCCCGAGGCGCCGCCCGCCCTGCTGTGCCACTCGTACGGCTCGGTGGTGTGCGGCACCACCGCGCCGACGCTGCACGCCGCCCAGCCCACCGACGTGGTGGCGTTCGGCAGCCCCGGGATGGGCGTCGACTCGGCGGCCGAGCTGGGCAGCGGCGTCCAGGTCTGGGCGGCCCGCAACCCCGGCGACTGGATCGGGAACGTCCCCTACCTGGAGGTCGGCGGCCTGGGCCACGGCGCCGACCCGACCACCCACGCCTTCGGCGCGGTGTCGATCTCCTCGCTGGGCGCCAACGGCCACACCGGCTACCTGGCCGAGGGCACCGAGAGCCGGCACAACTTCGCCGCCATCGCGCTCGGCCACTACGGGGACGTCACCGGCCCGTCCGAGACCCAGGGCTGACGGACCGGCAGCCGACGCCCCGTCAGACCTCGCGGGCGTCCGCGGTGGAGCTCATGTCGGCGTAGCGCCGGCCGGCCACCCGCCCGGCGATCGGCTCCAGCTCGGCCAGCTCCTCCGCGGTCAGCACCAGCCTGGTCCCGCCCAGGTTCTCCTCCAGCCGGCTGCGCTTGCGGGTGCCGGGGATCGGCACCACCGCGGTCAGGCCGTGCACCTCGGCGCGCTGCTGCAGCCAGGCCAGCGCGACCTGGGCGGCCGTCGCCCCGCGCTGCTCGGCGATCCGCCGGATCGGGGCGACCAGTTCGGCGTTCCCGGCCGCGTTGTCGCCGGTGAACTGCGGCAGGTGGCGCCGGAAGTCGCCGTCGGCCAGCTGCCCGGCGTCGGCGAACGCCCCGGTCAGGAAGCCCCGGCCGAGCGGCGAGTACGGCACCAGCGCCACGCCCAGCTCGGCCGCGGCCGGCACCGCGCTGCGCT
The DNA here is from genome assembly GCF_000721345.1 of Kitasatospora sp. NRRL B-11411. Taxonomy (NCBI): domain Bacteria; kingdom Bacillati; phylum Actinomycetota; class Actinomycetes; order Kitasatosporales; family Streptomycetaceae; genus Kitasatospora; species Kitasatospora sp. NRRL B-11411. The sequence continues at coordinate 41,234 of NZ_JOGH01000010.1, forward strand.
CCACGCCCCGGGCGAAGATCGACCACTCGGACTGCAGCGCCGCGATCGGGTGCACCGCGTGCGCCTCGCGCAGCTCCGGCCCGGTCACCTCGGACAGCCCCAGGTACCGGACCTTGCCGGCCGCGACCAGCTCGCCCATCGCGCCCACCGACTCGGCCAGCGGCACCTGCGGGTCGCGGCGGTGCATGTAGTAGAGGTCGATCACGTCCAGGCCGAGGCGGCGCAGCGAGGCGTCCACCGCCGTGCGGATGTACGCCGGGTCGTTGTTGATGCCCCGGTAGTGCTGGTCGTCGGCGCGCCGCTCGATGGCGAACTTGGTGGCCAGCACCACCCGGTCCCGGTGCGCCCGGACGAACGGGCCGACCAGCTCCTCGTTGGCGCCCAGGCCGTAGACGTCCGCGGTGTCGAACAGCGTCACGCCCAGCTCAAGCGCCCGTTCCAGGGTGGCCAGCGCCTCGTCCGTGTCGGTCGGGCCGTAGAACTCGCTCATGCCCATGCAGCCCAGCCCCTGCACACCCACGATCGGGCCGTCGGTGCCGAGCCGGGTGGTCTCGATGCTGCTCATGCGCTCTTCCTGTCCTGTCCACAGTGGTTCGGTGTTTCCTCGTCGCCGCCGACCGGGAGCCCGGATGCGCCGTAGTGGTCGATCTTCATGTCGATCACGGCGAGCGTGGCCCGCAGGTCGGCCATCCGCCGGCGCACCTCCGCGCGGTGCGCCACCAGCAGCTCCCGGCGCTCGTCCCGGGTGCCGTCCCCGGCCCGGACCAGCTCGACGTACCGCACCATGTCGGCCACCGGCATGCCGGTCAGCCGCAGCTTGGTCAGGAACGCCAGCCGGGCCAGGTCCGCGTCGGTGTACCGGCGCTGCCCGGCGTGCGAGCGGTCCACCGGCTCCAGCAGGCCGATCCGCTCGTACCAGCGCAGCGTGTGCGCGGTCAGCCCGCTGATCGCGGACACCTCGCTGATGCCGTGCCGCGGCGTCAGGTCCGGTGCGGAGCTCGGCTGCCGGAACGCCTCCTCGCACCCCGTCGACCCCACTGCCCGCTGCTCGGACCCTGCCATGTTCTCGACCCCCGTCTTCGGCGACGACAACGACGCTACTGAGTTGGAGCGCACTCCAAGCAAGCCTGACACACGTCCGCCCGGCACCGGGTGCCGTCGTTTAGAGTTCCGCCCATGCAGAGCTTGCGGATGATCGAGGACTGGCCGGTACCCCACGCCGCGGCGGCGGTGGTCCGCGGGAGCGACGGCGCGCTGCTCGGCGCGCACGGCCCGCAGGAACAGCTGTTCCCGCTCGCCTCGGTGACCAAGCTGCTCAGCGCGTACGCCGCCCTGGTCGCCGTCGAGGAGGGCGTCTTCGAACTCGACGACCCCGCCGGCCCCGACGGCTCCACCGTCCGCCACCTGCTCGCGCACACCTCCGGCCTGGCCTTCGACGAGCACCGGGTGATGGCCGAGCCCGGCAACCGGCGGCTCTACTCCAACGCCGGGTTCGACGTGCTGGCGGCCGCCCTGGAGAGCGCCTCCGGCATCCCGTTCGCCCAGTACGCGGCCGAGGCCGTCTTCCAGCCGCTCGGCATGCACGCCACCCTGATCAACACCGCCCACCGCGCCCCCGCCGGCGCCGGCGGCCTGTCCACCGCCGCCGACCTCGCCCGCTTCGCCGCCGAACTGCAGTCCCCCGAACTCCTCGACCCGGCCACCGTGCACGCGGCCACCCGCGAGGTCGCCTTCCCCGGCACCAGCGGCGTCCTGCCCGGCTTCGGCCACCGCCGCCCCAACGACTGGGGCCTCGGCTTCGAGATCCGCGACCACAAGACCCCGCACTGGACCGGCACCGCCAACTCCCCCGCCACCTTCGGCCACTTCGGCCAGTCCGGCACCTTCCTCTGGGTCGACCCCACCGCCGGCCTCGCCTGCCTCGCCCTCACCGACCGCGACTTCGGCCCCTGGGCCGCCGAGGTCTGGCCCCGGCTCAGCGACGCGGTCCTCGCCGAAACGGCATAGCGCGGAGCCAGGAGCGCGGGGAGAACTGCTGCGCCAGACGTTGCGAAGCCAGGGGCGCGGGGAACTGCGCGACCGGCCGGGCACCCACCGCAAGACCGCGAAGCGGCATCAACTCGCCGCCCGCTCCGCGACCTTGCCGACGTGCTCCTCCGCTGCGCGCAGTTCCCCGCGCCCCTGTGTGCACCATCCCGCTCGCGCAGCAGCTCTCAGCCGAACTGCACAGGCGTGCGCATCTCCCAGAGCAGCAGTTCGACGCCGTCCTCCCCCGCCGTCGGGTCGGCGAACGCGTCGCCGGTGATGCGGACGGAGTCGCCGGGCCCGGCCGAGCGGCCGCCGCCCTGCGGGCCGGGGACGGTGCGGTAGCCGACCGAGCCGGCCACCACGTGGACGTAGCGGTAGGGGGCGGCGGGGAGTTCGGGCAGCGGCATCCAGGCCGGGGTCCGGACCAGCCAGAGCGCGGCGTCGCCGCGGCGCAGTCGCAGGGCCCGGTCCGCGTCGGCGTCCCGTCCGGAGGCGAGCAGGGTGAGGCCGTCGCCGTCGGGGACGGGGGCGAGTCCGAAGCCGGGGGCGGCGCCGTACTGATCGGGCTGGAGCCACATCTGGACGAAGGTGACCGGTTCGGTGGCGCCGCCGGGGTTGCGTTCGGTGTGGCTGATGCCCGTCCCGGTGGACTGCACCTGGACGGTGCCGCGCCGGACCACGCTGGCGTGGCCGGCGTCGTCGCGGTGGGCGAGGGCGCCCGACACCACCCAGGTGACGATCTCGGTGTCGCTGTGCCGGTGCGCCTCGTACCCGGCGCCGGGGGCGAGCGTCTCCTCGTTGCAGGCGAGCAGCGCGCCGAAGGAGGTGTTCTTCGGGTCGTAGTGGCCGGCGAAGGAGAAGGCGTGCCGGGTGGTGATGCCTTCGGCGGGTTCCGACAGGTAGCGCTCGGCGGCGCGCCGCAGGTCGGCCCGGCCGCGTTCTTTCCGGACGGGTCCGGACGCCGGTTCGAGGGGTTCGAATGCCTGCCCGTCCTGGGGCGAAGAATCCACGCTCACGGGCACCACGGTAGCCGGTGTGACGGGTGCCACCGGACGACATCGGGCCCGGCGTGCACGAGCACCCGTCGGGGTGAGGCAGGCTAGTGCCGTGCCATCCGCTTCAGCGAAACCCGACAAGCCCGCCGACCGGTCCTCCGGTGAGCGCTCCTCCCCGGAGCGGTCCGCCGAGAAGGCCCCGGAGAAGAAGCCGGCCCGGCGCTCCGCCGCGTCCGCGCGCCCGGCCGGGGTGCCGGGGCGGGGGCGGATGACGGCCGAGGAGCGCCGACTGGCCGCCGAGCGGGCGGAGTTGCGGGCGGCCACGCTGAAGCGGCTGGAGAAGTCGGCGGGGAAGCTGGCGTCCGCGGCGATCGCCCGGATGGACGACCAGTTGGCGTGGTACCGCCGGATGCCGCCGGAGCATCGCTCGTGGATCGGTCTGGTGGCGCAGGCGGGCATCGCGGCGTTCACCGAGTGGTACCGGCACCCGGAGGCGCCGCAGGCGATCTCCACGGACGTGTTCGGCACCGCGCCGCGGGAGTTGACCCGGGCGATCACGCTGCGGCAGACCGTGGAGCTGATCCGCACCACCATCGAGGTGATGGAGGAGGCCATCGGGGAGGTGGCCGCGCCCGGCGACGAGGCGGGGATGCGCGAATCGGTGCTGGTCTACGCCCGGGAGATCGCCTTCGCCACCGCCCAGGTGTACGCGCAGGCCGCCGAGGCGCGCGGTGCGTGGGACGCCCGGCTGGAGGCGCTGGTGGTGAACTCGCTGCTGTCCGGGGACGCCGACGAGGGCGTGCTGTCCCGGGCGGCGGCGCTGGGCTGGGGGCAGCCGAGCCAGGTGCGGGTGGTGATGGGCAGCGCCCCGGACGGGGACAGCGAGCTGGTGGTGGAGGCGATCCGACGGGCCGCCCGGTACGCGAAACTGCACGTCCTGACGGGTGTGTTGGGCCGCCGCCTGGTGGTGGTGGTCGGCGGTGACAAGGAGCCGGTGCACGCGGCCCGGGCGCTGATCGGTCAGTTCGCGCCGGGCCCGGTGGTGGTCGGTCCGACGGTCGGCGACCTGCTGTCGGCGACCCGCTCGGCGCACGCCGCCGCGCAGGGCCTGAAGGCGTGCGCGGCCTGGCCGGACGCGCCCCGCCCGGTGCTGGCGGACGACCTGCTGCCGGAACGGGCGCTGGCCGGCGACGAGGTGGCGCGCCGTCAGCTGGTGGAGGAGATCTACACACCCCTGGAGGAGGCCGGCTCGGCACTCCTGGAGACGCTGAGTGTCTATCTGGAGCAGGCGTCCTCCCTGGAGGGCGCGGCCCGGATGCTCTTCGTCCACCCGAACACCGTGCGCTACCGGCTGCGTCGTGTGACAGATGTCACCGGCTATGCTCCATCAGACGTACGTTCGGCATTCACCCTGCGCATCGCCCTTGCTCTGGGGCGTCTCGGTTCCGGGTCCGACCAGGGCTGAGCGAACTGTAGGGAATCCACAAGCTGACGTGCTTTTCTTCGTCATCGTCGCCTACCCGCCCCCGGGCGTCCGGCGAGAGAGGGTTGAACCGTGCTTGTTATCGTCGCCCCTGGACAGGGTGCCCAGACTCCCGGCTTCCTCAACCCCTGGCTCGAACTGGACGGCGCCGCCGACCGGCTCCGCCAGTGGTCGGCGACGGCCGGCCTCGACCTGGTGCACGCCGGTACCGAGGCCTCCGAGGAGGAGATCAAGGACACTGCCGTCGCCCAGCCGCTGCTGGTGGCGGCCGGCCTGGTGACCGCCGCGGCGCTGTTCCCGCAGGGCTTCGCCGGGCAGGTCGGCGCGGTCGCCGGCCACAGCGTCGGCGAGATCACCGCCGCGGCGCTGGCCGGAGTGCTGTCCGAGCAGGACGCGCTGGGCTTCGTCCGCGAGCGCAGCCTGGGCATGGCGCAGGCCGCGGCGCAGACCGCGACCGGCATGACCGCGGTGCTCGGCGGCGACCCGGAGGCGGTCGCCGCGAAGCTCGCCGAACACGGCGTGACCCCGGCGAACAACAACGGCGGCGGCCAGATCGTCGCGGCCGGCACGCTGGAGCAGCTGGCCGCGCTGAAGGCGGACCCGCCGGCCGGCGCGCGGCTGATCCCGCTGAAGGTCGCGGGCGCGTTCCACACCGCGCACATGGCCCCGGGCGTGGAGCGGCTGGAGAAGCTGGCCCCGACCCTGACCACCGCGGACCCGGCCGTCGCGTACCTGTCGAACAAGGACGGCGAGGTGGTCGGTTCCGGCGCCGAGGTGCTCGCCCGCCTGGTCTCGCAGGTCTCCAACCCGGTCCGCTGGGACCTGTGCATGGAGACCCTGCAGCAGCTCGGCGCGACCGCCGTGATCGAGCTGTCCCCCGCCGGAACCCTCACCAACCTGGTCAAGCGCAACGTCAAGGGTGTCGCCACGCTGGCCCTGAAGACCCCCGCCGATCTCGACAAGGCCCGCGAACTCGTGGCCGAGCACGGCAACCAGGAGAAGAGCGCATGAGCGCAACCATCAGGCCGGCCACCGGCGCCCAGTACTCCCGCATCCACGGCGTGGGCGGCTACCGGCCGACCCGGGTGATCCCCAACTCCGAGGTGCTGAACTGGATCGACTCCTCGGACGAGTGGATCCGCACCCGGTCCGGGATCGCCGAGCGCCGCTGGGCCGGGCCGGAGGAGAGCGTCGCCGAGATGTCGGTGCAGGCCGCCGGCAAGGCCGTGGCGATGGCCGGCATCCGCCCGGAGCAGATCGGCGGCGTGATCGTCGCCACCGTCTCGCACCTGAAGCAGACCCCGGCGATCGCCACCGAGATCGCCCAGCGGCTCGGCTGCGGCACCGCCCCGGCGTTCGACATCTCGGCCGCCTGCGCGGGCTTCGGCTACGGCCTGAGCCTGGCCGACGGCATGGTGCGCGGCGGCAGCGCCGAGTACGTGCTGGTGATCGGCGTGGAGCGGCTGTCCGACCTGACCGACGTCACCGACCGGTCGACCGCGTTCATCTTCGGCGACGGCGCGGGCGCCGCGATCGTCGGGCCCTCCGACACCCCCGGCATCGGCCGGGTGATCTGGGGCTCGGACGGCTCGCAGGCCGACGTGATCTCGCAGACCCAGGCCTGGGACACCGCGTTCGCCAAGCCGGACGCCGTCAACGGCGCGGGCGAGGAGATCAAGTGGCCGGCCCTGCGGATGGAGGGCCAGACGGTCTTCCGCTGGGCGGTGTACGACATGGCGAAGGTCGCCGAGCAGGCCCTGGAGGCCGCCGGGATCACCGCCGACCAGCTCGGCGCGTTCATCCCGCACCAGGCCAACATGCGGATCATCGACGCGATGGTCAAGAAGCTGGACCTGCCCCCCAACGTCCCGGTGGCCCGCGACATCGCGGAGACCGGCAACACCTCCGCCGCCTCCATTCCGCTCGCCATGGAGCGGATGCTGGAGCGCGGCGAGGCCAAGAGCGGCGACCTGGCGCTGATCATCGGCTTCGGTGCCGGTCTGGTCTACGCGGCCGCGGTCGTTACGCTCCCCTAGGCGTTCTTCCCCGCCCCACCCCTGGAAACCCGCGTCGGTCCGCCGGACCGCACGCTGTCAACACCGAGAAGGAGCAGCCGATATGGCTACCCGCGAAGAGGTTCTCGAAGGTCTCGCCGAGATCGTGAACGAGATCGCCGGCATCCCCACCGAGGACGTCGCGCTCGACAAGTCCTTCACCGATGACCTGGACGTCGACTCGCTGTCCATGGTCGAGGTCGTCGTCGCCGCCGAGGAGCGCTTCGGCGCGAAGATCCCGGACGACGAGGTCAAGAACCTCAAGACCGTCGGCGACGCGGTGGACTTCATCGTCGCCAACGTCTGACCTGCCGTCAGGCTCCCGGTCGGGGCGCGCGGGTCGCGCCCCGACCGGCCCCCTTTCCCGCCGGTCCCCCGGTCCTCCCCGCAGATGTGAGAGAAGAAGAAACCAGTGACTGCTGAAAACCGCACCGTGGTCGTCACGGGTATCGGCGCCTTCACGCCGCTGGGCGGCGACGCCGCCACTTTCTGGGAGGGCCTGCTGTCCGGCAAGTCCGGCGTGCGTGCCCTCACCGAGGAGTGGGCGGCCGACCTGCCGGTCCGGATCGCCGCCCGGGTGGCCGTCGAGCCCGGCGAGATCCTGCCCCGCCCGCTGGCCCGCAAGCTGGACCGCTCGGCCCAGTTCGCGCTGATCGCCGCCCGCGAGGCCTGGAAGGACGCCGGCTACCAGGCGCCCGCCACCGACGACTCCAACGAGCTGGCCCCCGAGCGCCTGGGCGCGGTCATCGCCTCCGGCATCGGCGGCGTCACCACCCTGCTCGACCAGTACGACGTGCTCAAGGAGCAGGGCGTCCGCAAGGTCTCCCCGCACACCGTCCCGATGCTGATGCCCAACTCCCCGGCGGCCAACGTCGGCCTGGAGGTCGGCGCCCGCGCGGGCGTGCACACCCCCGTCTCCGCCTGCGCCTCCGGCGCCGAGGCGATCGGCTACGCGATCGAGATGATCCGCACCGGCCGCGCCGACGTGGTCGTGGCCGGCGGCACCGAGGCCGCGGTCCACCCGCTGCCGATCGTCGCCTTCTCCAACATGATGGCGATGTCCAAGAACAACGAGGACCCGCAGCACGCCTCCCGCCCGTACGACAAGGCCCGCGACGGCTTCGTGCTCGGCGAGGGCGCGGGCGTGATCGTGCTGGAGTCCGCCGAGCACGCGGCCGCCCGCGGCGCCCGGGTCTACTGCGAGGCCATCGGCCAGGGCCTGTCCTCGGACGCCCACCACATCGCCCAGCCCGAGCCGACCGGCGCCGGCGTGGCCCGCGCCATCGACGACCTGTTCGCCCGCAACGAGCTGGACAAGTCGGAGGTCGTGCACGTCAACGCGCACGCCACCTCGACCCCGCAGGGCGACACCGCCGAGATCAAGGCGCTGCGCCGCACCCTGGGCGAGCACCTCGACCACGTGGCGATCTCCGCCACCAAGTCGATGACCGGCCACCTGCTGGGCGGCGCCGGCGGCATCGAGACCGTCGCCACCGTGCTGGCCCTGTACAACCGGATCGCCCCGCCCACGGTCAACGTGGTCGACCTGGACGACGACATCGACGCCGACATCGTCCGCGACGAGGCCCGCAAGCTGCCGGTCGAGGGCCGGATCGCCGCCCTCAACAACTCCTTCGGCTTCGGCGGCCACAACGTGGTGCTGGCCTTCCGCACCGTCTGACGCGAGCGCCCGTGAGGGGGGTGCGGGGGCCCGGCCCCCGCACCCCCCTCACGCGTTCACACCACCTGGTGCAGCCAGCGCACCGGCGCGCCCTCGCCCGCGTACCGGAACGGCTCCAGCTCGTCGTCCCAGGGCTTGCCGAGCAGCTTGGCGATCTCCGACTCCAGGTCGCCGCCCTCGTTGCGGGCCCGCAGCAGCACGGCGCGCAGCCGGTCCTCGGGGATCAGGATGTCGCCGTGGATGCCGGTGACGGCGTGGAAGATGCCGAGCGCGGGCGTGGAGGAGTACCGCTCGCCCTCCGCCGTGGCGCAGGGCTCGCTGGTCACCTCGTACCGCAGCAGCTGCCAGCCGCGCAGCGCGGAGGCGAGCTTGGAGGCGGCGCCGGGCTCCCCCTGCCAGGAGAGTTCGGACCGCCAGTGCCCGGGCGCGGCGGGCTGCCTGATCCAGTCGAGGTTGATCCGCACCCCGAGCACTCCCGCGACCGCCCACTCGACGTGCGGGCACAGCGCGCGGGGCGCGGAGTGGATGTAGAGCACACCACGTGTCGTCACCGGGACCTCCTGGCTGTGGACGAGGGTCGCCTTCCCCAGCTGCCTCGCTCCGTCGCCGGTGGGTCCTGATCAGTGGCTACCCCGGGGAGCTCAACTTATTCGACATTAGGTCATCAAATCGAGCAAAACGGACAAGCTTTCACCCCATGCTAGTCGGTTCGCCCGAGAGGTCTACCCTCACGGCCCCCACCTCCCCCGAACGGCCGCACGCGTGCGCCCCCGCCGCGGATCGCGCTCCGGCGGGGGCGTGCTGACGGTCCGACAGGCGACGCGGCGTCAGACCGCGACCACCATCTTCCCGGTGTTGGCGCCGCGCAGCATGCCGATGAAGGCGTCGACGGCGTTCTCCACGCCCTCGACCACGGTCTCGTCGGAGCGCAGCTCGCCGCTGCGCAGCCAGCCGCCGACCTCGGCGGCGAACTGCCCGCGCAGCGCGGCGTGGTCGCCGACGATCATGCCCTGCAGGCGCAGCCGCTTGCCGATGGCGAGCGCCAGGTTGCGCGGCCCGGCCGGGGCGGAGGTGTCGTTGTACTGGGCGATGGCGCCGCACAGGGTGACCCGGCCGTGCACGTTGAGCGCGCCGATCGCGGCCTCCAGGTGCTCGCCGCCGACGTTGTCGAAGTACACGTCGATGCCCTCGGGGGCGGCCGCGGCGAGCTGCTCGGCGACCGGGCCGGCCTTGTAGTCGAACGCGGCGTCGAAGCCGTACTCCTCGACCAGGGTGGCGACCTTCTCGGCGGAGCCGGCCGATCCGATGACCCGCTTCGCGCCCTTGAGCCGGGCGATCTGCCCGACCAGCGAGCCGACCGCGCCGGCCGCGCCGGAGACGAAGACGGTGTCGCCCTCCTTGAACGAGGCGACCTCCAGCAGCCCGGCGTACGCGGTCAGCCCGGGCATCCCCAGCACACCCAGGTAGGCGGAGAGCGGGGCGAGCTCCGGGTCGACCTTGACGGCGTGCGCGGCGTCCAGCGTCGCGTACTCGCGCCAGCCCAGCCCGTGCAGCACGGCGTCGCCGACCGCGAAGCCCTCCGCCGCGGAGGCCACCACGTACCCGACCGCCCCGCCGTCCATCGGCGCGCCCAGCGCGTACGGCGGGACGTAGGACTTCACGTCGTTCATCCGGCCGCGCATGTAGGGGTCGACCGAGAGGTAGGCGTTGCGCACCGTGATCTCGCCGGGGCCGGGCTGCCGGACCGGCGCCTCGACCAGGGCGAAGTCCGCGGGGACGGGCCAGCCCTGCGGGCGCGCGGCCAGGTGCCACTCGCGGCCGGTGGCGGGGAGGGCGTGCTGCTCTGCCATCACATACTCCTCAGAGTGAAATATTCATCGACTAAAGCAATCGTGAGGATGAAAGGTTCACGTTGTCAAATGTTCAGCTAGACTCGAACGCATGGAACAGCGGGAGGAGCAGGCCATGACGGAGGAGCGGGTACCGACCGCCGACCCGATCACGCTGGAGGTCGTCGACCTGATGGCGCGCCTGGTCGGCCTCTTCCACCGCGAGTACGAGGAGGCCGCGGCCGCCCGCTCGCTCACCGGCGCCCAGGCCAAGGTGCTGGCCCTGCTCCGGCGCGGGCCGATGCCGATGCGGCACATCGCCCAGACCCTCTCCTGCGAGCCGTCCAACATCACCGGCATCGTCGACCGGCTGGAGGGGCGCGGCTTCGTCACCCGGGAGTCCGACCCGCAGGACCGCCGGGTCAAGCTGGTGGTCGCCACCGACTCCGGCCGCTCCGCCTCCGCCGAACTGCGCGAGTCGCTGAACTTCGCCCGCGAACCGCTGGCCGCCCTCGAAGGCGACGAGCGCGCCCAACTGCGCGACCTGCTGCGGCGGATGCTCGACTCCACCGGCACTCCCCCGGCCCCCGAACAGGGCCGCTGACCTGCCCGGTTCCACCGGCTCGAAAAAACTCTCGAAAAAGATGGTTCGCGTGTAACCATTCCGTCCGCCGAACCGTCCAAGTAGTGACGAGTGCCGATCCGCAGTGCGGCGGATCAGCCGAGTGCCTGCCCTCGGGCACCAGTTGCCGCTGCGCGCAGAGAGACCGCCGACCGATGACCGACGCCAAGCAGAAGGCCGCCCCGAACCGCTCCCGCGGCCGCCGAATAGCCCGGGGCCTGGGAGCCACCGCCGCCGCACTCGTCGTCGCCGCAGCCGGCACCGGAGCCTGGTACTACCAGCGGCTCGACCACAACATCACGACCTTCGCGCCCGAGGGCATCGCCTCCAGCCGCCCCCCGGTCGCCACTCCCGCGCCCACCGGCGGACGCCCCGTCAACGTCCTGCTGCTCGGCTCCGACACCCGCGACGACGGCAACAGCTCGCTGGGCGGCGGCGACGAGGGCGTGGGCCACTCCGACACCGCGATCCTGCTGCACGTCTACGCCGATCACAAGCACGCCGTCGGTGTGTCGATACCCCGCGACACCCTGGTCACCATCCCGCCCTGCCTGCTGCCCAGCGGCAAGTGGAGCCAGAGCCGGACCAACCAGATGTTCAACTCCGCCTTCACCATCGGCGAGTTCAAGGCCGGCAACCCGGCCTGCACGCAGAACACCGTCGAGGCGCTGACCGGCCTGCGGGTCGACCACACCCTGGTGGTCGACTTCAAGGGCTTCGCCGCCATCACCAGCGCCGTCGGCGGCGTCGACGTCTGCGTCCCCAACGACGTGGACTCGTACGGGATCCACCTCACCAAGGGCCGGCAGACCGTCTCCGGGCAGCAGGCCGTGGACTACGTCCGGGCGCGGCACGGCCTCGGCGACAGCTCCGACATCGGCCGGATGCTCCGCCAACAGGCCTTCATGTCCTCGCTGATCAAGAAGGTGCAGGGCAGGGGCTTCGACCTGACCACCCTGCTGCCGCTGGCCGACGCCGCCACCAGGTCGCTCACCGTCGACCCCGAACTCGGCTCCCCCTACAAGCTCGCCGAGTTCGCCCAGTCCCTCCAGGACATCCAGCTCTCCGACATCCAGTTCGTCACCCTCCCCTGGCGCTTCCAGGGCGCCCGGGTCGCCGTGGTCGAACCCGACGCGAGCATCCTGTGGAACCTGCTGCGCCAGGACCGCACCCTCGACGGCCACCCCACCGGCAACGCGAGCGCGAGCGCGAACCCGGCGGCGAGTGCGAGTGCGAGCCCGGGGGCGGGCGCGAGCCCGGGCCTCGAACCGGGCCCCGGCGCCTCGCCCTCCGCGACGGCCACCGCCACCGCGACCGCAACGGCGAGTGCGACGGCCGATCCGGGCGGCGCGGCGACGCTGGACGTGCCCGTCACCGTGCACAACGCCGCCAAGACGGCCGGGCTGGCCGGCCGCACCGCGCTCGCGCTGCGCGGCAACGGCTACACCGACATCACCATCGGCGCCAACACCCCGGCCCGCCGCACCACCCTGATCGAGTACGCCCCCTCCCAGCGCGCCGCCGCCGAACACCTCGCCCAGCTCTACCCCGGCGCCGAACTCCGCAGCACCGCCACCGACAGCATCGTGCTCACCCTCGGCCAGGACCGCGCCGACACCCCCGGCCTGCCCGACGGCACCGCCCAGGACGACACCGCGGGCCTCGGCAGCGCCTCCCCCGGCGCCCTGCCCTCCGCCATCCCGTCCGGCATCACCGGCAACACCCGCCCCGCCGACGCCGACCTCTGCAGCGACCTCAACTTCGGCTGACCACCCGCCCCCGGTCCACGACCGGGGGTCTCAGCCCACCGGGTCGGGCAGCCCCGTCACCACCACCGTCACCCGGAGCCCCCGCAACTCGCCCGCCCGCAGCAGGCCGTACACCGCCCACAGCGCCTTCGCCACGTACCGGCGCTCCACCGGCACTCCGTACGCCGTCCCGAACCACGAGGCGAATCGTTCCAGCTCCGGCGGCACCCGGCCGTAGCCGCCGCCGTGCCAGCCGTGCACCAGCTGCCAGTTGGGGAACTCCCGACCGTAGCCGGCCCGGTGCAGGGCCGTCACCTCGGCCTCCAGGTAGCCCTCGCCGCGGAGGACCGCCACGCCGAGCGCTCGCGGGCCGGCCGGCAGGCCCGCCGCGATCCCGGCCAGGGTGCCGCCGGTGCCGACCGGGCAGCACACCACGTCCCGGGGGCCGAAGTCCGGGAGGGCGTCGGCGAGTTCCGCCGCGATCACCGCGGCGCCGCGCACCGCCAGGCCGTTGGAGCCGCCCTCCGGCAGCACGTAGTACCCGGCCCGCCGCTCCTGCCCGCCGCCCGCCAGCGCCCGGTAGGCGGAGCGCTCGACGAACTCCAGCACCATTCCGTCCCGTTCGGCCCGGGCCAGCGACCAGTTGCGCGGCTGCCCGGCGAGCTCCGCCCCGCGGATCACGCCGGTGCTGGCCAGCCCGAGCCCCCGGGCGGCAGCCGCCACCGCCCGCACGTGCGTGGAGTACGCCCCGCCGTAGGTGAGCAGCCCCCGGGCGCCGTCCGCCACCGCCCGCTCCAGGTTCGGCGCGAGCTTGCGCCACTTGTTGCCGGGCACGCTCGGGTGCGCCAGGTCGTCCCGCTTCAGCCACAGCTCCGCACCCGCAGCGGCGAACTCCGGGTCGTCGACCGGCGTCAACGGCGTGGGCAGCGCGGCGGCAGGAAGCATCCGCCCACCCTAGGGCCTGCCCGCCGCCCGCCCCGCCGGGCCTGGCCCGGGCTCGCCTGGCCTGGCCCGGCCCGGTCTGGCCTGGTCGTCAGAGCACCGCCACCCCCAGTGGTCGGTGGCCGGCCTCCAGGCGGTGGGTGGTGCCGGTGTCGAGGTCGACCAGGGTGATGCCGTCCCAGTAGCCGTCCCGGGTGAAGCCGCCGGTGACGTAGGCCGTCCGCCCGTCCGCGGAGAGGGCCACGTTCTCGTGCGGGATGCCGAGCGGGTAGACCCGTTCGGTGCCGTCGGGGTTGCGGACCGTCAGGCTGGGGCCCCGGTCGTCGCCGGTGATCGGGCCGGAGCCGACCACCAGCAGCCGTCCGTCCGGGGCGACGGTGGCGCCGTGCTGGTGGGTGTCGGCGGTCATCGGTTCGATCTCCACCCGGCCGGTGGCCGGGTCGACCACGGCGAGGCGCTCGCCCTCGAAGGGCAGCAGCAGCTTGCCGTCGCTCGGCCGGACCGCCGTGTAGTGCGGCTTCAGCCAGGAGCCGAGGCCGCCCTCCGTGCCGTAGGGGGCGACCTGGATCCGCCGGGTGGCCAGGCCGTCCGCCGCGACCACCGTCACGTCGAAGGAGTCGTGGCCGGTCGCGTAGACCTCCCGTCCGTCCCGCGAGACGTCGACGTCGAAGGGCCGCCGGCCGACCGGGGCCACCCCGGTGACCTCGCCCTTCGCGGTGTCGACGACCTCCAGCACGCCGTTGCCCCCCGGTACGTTCACGCCGACGTACAGCCGGGTGCCGTCGGGCGACAGGGCCAGGCCCATGCCGCCGCCCCGGTACTCGCCGGTGCCCGCCGGCCCGGTCCGCGTCCGGTACGGGATGCTCCGGACCAGGGTGCGGGCCCGGGTGTCGATCTCGGCGACGCCCTCCGCGGTGCTCACCCAGGCGTGCCCGTCCGGCCCGACCGCCACCGCGTACGGCGCCGTGCCGACCCGCACCGAGCCGATCGCGCCGCGCGCCGGGTCGACGAACGTCGCGGTGTCGGCCCCGAAGTCGGCCACCAGCAGCGTCCCGGCCGGGGTGGGTTCCGCGGCGGCTTCCGGGGCCGGCGCGGCCGGGGCTGCCGGGGCGGCTGCCGTCGGACGGGGCGCGGCCGGGGCTCCGGCCGCACCGTCGCCGTCCGGGTCGGCGCAGCCGGCCAGCAGCACGGCCAGCACCGGTGCGGCCACCAGCAGCAGCGGGCCGGTGCGCCTGCGGCGGGCGGTCACCGGGGGCCTCCGCCCTCGTGTCCGGTCCGGTCCTCGGCTTCGCGGAGCAGGGCGGCGAGGGCTTCGAAGCCGCGCCGCTCGGCGTGCTGCAGCGGGGTCACGCCCTCGGCGTCGGCCAGCCGCGGGGAGGCGCCCGCGGCGAGCAGCAACCGGACGACCTCGGCGTGCGCGCGGCCGCCGTCGCCGAGGATCACGGCCTCCAGCAGGGCCGTCCAGCCCAGCCGGTTGACGTGGTCGACGTCGATGTCGGTCTCCGCGAGCACGGCCCGCACGTAGCCGACGTGGCCGCGTTCGGCGGCGGGGATCAGGCTCACTCCGCCGAACCGGTTGGTCAGCCCGAAGTCCGGCCCGGCGGGGAGCAGGGCGCGCATCATCGGCACGCTGCCGGTGACGCCGGTGACCAGCCAGGGGCTGTCCTCCCGCGCGTCCTGCGCGTCCGGGTCCGCCCCGGCGGCGACCAGGAGTTCGGCGACGGGCACCCGGTCGGCGAGCGCGGCCAGCAGCAGCGCCGTCCGCCCGTCCGGATCGCGGGCCTCCACGTTGGCGCCCTCCGCCAGGGCGGCCCGGGCGGCGTCGAGGTCGCCGGTGTGCGCGGCGGTGAGCAGGCGTCGGTCGTTGGCGGTCATCACGGTCCTCCTCCTGAGGGACGGCAGGTACAGCACGGAATGCCTCAACAGTTGCGGGGCGACGGGCGGGGGCGGCGGTGCGACGGTGCGGCGGGCAAGTTCGGTGTCCTGCCTCCATGGTGGCCCCGCCCCCGGCCGTGCTTCGTCGGCGAACCGGCCAGTCCTGGCGAGCGTTCCGGTGGACCCCGGCATCATCCGATCGGTCGATGCGCGACCGCCCCCGGCCGCGTTCCCGCAGCCAGGCCCGTTCCCCGGCCCGCCGCCGGCCGATGGCACCCACCGCCTCGAGGAACCCCGTCCCGAGCAGCCCGAAGGCCCCCGCGCGACTGCGCGGGGGCCTTCGGGGTACCGCCGGTCCGGTCGGAGGTCGGCGGCCGTCGGCGTGGTGGCGCCCGGGACGGTGACCAGAACCGTGACGGCCGACGCGGGGGGCGCGGCGGACCGGCGAGTTCTCGTGCGGGGGCGGGGTTCTCGGGTCAGGGGCAGCAGGGGAGGGTGCCGGTCACCGGCCCGCCACGCTGAGGTCGACGACCAGGCTCCGGCTGTTCGGGTCCGTCGGGCCGGCCGCGTAGGGGCCGTCGACCCGGTCCGCCCTAGTCCAGCGGCCGAGGGTGTAGTTGCCGTCGGCGTTCATGATCTGGTTACCGGCGGTGAGGCCGAACACCCGCAGGGAGTTGCCGGTGCCGGCGGCGGCGACCCGGGTGAGGGCGGGCAGGCCGGTCTCCGCCGTGATGTTGCCCCAGTTGGTCCAGCGACCGGCCGCGTAGTCGCCGCCCGCTTCGTAGACCTTGCCGTCCGCCAGCGCGACGACGTGGAACTTCGAGCCGGGGGTGGCGGCCGCCGCCACCTGGGTGGTGGTGCCGGGGAGCCGGCCGACCGCGGCCGTCAGCTCGCCGCCGCTCCACCGGCCGCGGCCGTAGTCGCCGTCGCCGACCCGGATCCGGCCGTCCGAGCTGAGCATCGCCACGTGCATGACGTTGCCGATCGAGGCGGCGGCGGCACTGGTCACGTCGCCGGGGTAGCCGAGCGTCCCCGTGATGTCGCCCCAGGGGGACCACTTCCAGGACGAGCGGTCCACCGAGGTCTCGTAGACCCGGCCCTTGGCGACGGCGACCAGGTGGATGGTGTTGCCGATGGCGGTGGCCGAGAGCTGGGTGATGCCGGGCAGCGGGCCCGCCGAGTTCGCCGCCGTCACCTCGTACCACTGATCCCAGGCGCCGCGCTTCAGGTAGCCGTCGTCCGGCCCCAGGTTCCGGTCGGCGTAGAGCACCCGGCCGTCCCGGGCCAGCGAGAACAGCCGCAGGTGCTGGTCCTCGGCGATCACCGCGGCGGAGACGGTGCCGCTCGGGGTGGGCAGGCCGGTGGTCCGGACCGGCGTGAACGGCGCCCAGCGGCCCAGGGTGTAGTTGGCGCCGCTGCCGACCGGCGGGTAGCCGTCCTTGTCGAAGGCGAACAGCTGCACCCGCTCGCCCTCGGCGATCGAGGCGTCGTACCCGGAGCTGGCGATCTTCACCGTCTTGCGGACCACGGTGTTCCGCTGGCCCTGGTCGCCGGCGGTGACGGTGATCTGGTAGGTGCCGGGAGCCTGGTACCGGTGGTAGACCGCCTGCTGGGAGAGCATCGGGAAGTCGGATTCGTTGTCGCCGTAGTTCACCAGGTAGCCCGCGTCCAGGAGGTACGGCGAGCTGATCTTCGTGACGACGCTGACGCCGAGCACGTCGTCCGGCGTCGCCGCCACGTCGACGGCCAGGTCGCCCGCGGGCTTGACCTCGACCTGCTGGGGCTGCGAGGTCGACGCCGCGCCCTGGGTGTCGGTCGCGGTGACCGACGCCGTGTAGGAGCCGGGCGTGGTGTAGGTGTGCTGGACGGTCGGCGTGGCCGAGTCCACCGAGGTGCCGTCGCCGAAGACGAAGTGGTAGTTGGCCTGCGCGAAACCCCACCGGCTCCACGCACTGGCCTGCGCGGTGACCGTGAACGGGGCCGGGCCCTGCAGCATCGGTGGCAGGGCGGTCAGCAGGAGACCGGCGGGGGCCTGGCCGGACAGCTCGTAGGCGCCCCGGTCGCGGACGCCCCCGGTGTTGGGGACGTCCGGGTCGTCGGTCGGCTTCACACCGAGCAGGTCGGTGCCCACGCCGGGCGCGTCCGGATCGGTCGAGTCGATCCAGGCGAGCGCGTCCGCGGTCACGGACGCCGGCAGCCGCAGCTCGCCGGAGCCCGGGCTGGTGAACGAGAAGACGGCGTGGACGTCGTGCCCGGCCTGCCCGGGCTGCGCGGCGGTGAACTCGGCGGCGGTCGGGTACTTCGTCCCGGCCCAGGCGTACGCGGAGCCGCCCGACCAGGGGTGGAGCAGGTTGTAGTCGACCTTGGAGCCGCTCACCGACCCGGCGGAGACGGCGATCTCGGCCTCCCCGCGGGAGTCCGGGCCGGTGCCGCAGGCCGGGGCCACCGCGCCTTCGCCGTCGGCCTTGACCAGGTTGTTCTCGATCACCGCGCCCGGCGAGGCGCCGTCGATCCGCACGGCCTCCCCGCAGGGGGACACGATGGTGTTGTTGGTGACCGCGGTCCGCGGCGCGTCCGCGGCGGTGACCGCCGCGGTGCTGGTCCGGTCGAACTGGTTGGCGCTGACCAGCACGTCGTGGGCGCCGGCCCCGATCTGCAGGCCGCCGGTGGTGGTGAAGCGGTTGCGGGCGACCGTCAGGTCGCCGCTGTCACCGGAGATCCGGACGCTCGGCCCGCCGGTCCCGGCGAAGAACCGGTTCTGGTCGAGCGTCACCCGGGAGGAGTCCCGGACGCTGACCACCGGTACCGCCCCGGCGTCCCGGTGCCGGACCGAGAAGCCGCGCACCACCACGTCGTGCACGCCCGCCAGCGTGATGCCCTCGGCGCTCCCCCCGGGGTACACGATCGGCGGGATGCCCTGCTCGCCGGGCACCATGCCGAGGAAGGTGATCGGCTGCTCCGGCGTACCGGAGCGGTCGATCGTCACCGTCTCGGGGTAAGTGCCGGACCCGGCGGCGACCTTGACGGTCTGTCCGGGCCGGACGACCGCCGCCGCGGCCGAGATGGTGCAGTACGGGTTCGCCTCGGTACCGGTGCCGGCGTCCGTGCAGGAGACGGAGGCCCTGTTGACGTACAGGGTGTTCCCGGCGGTCGCGGCCGAGGCCGGGAGCGCCGGGAAGGCGAGGACGGAGGTCGCCGCGGCGACGGTGAGGGCGGCGGACTGGCGCAGGCGCACGAACGGGCTCCCAGAAAGGGTAAAGGATGTTCAAAAAGCGGCTCAGCTTCTCACCCGAACACCCTTGCGGTCGAGCCCGTTTACCCGTTTTCCCGGATTCCGGTCGTATCCGTCCGACCCTCTGTCACCTGCGGCTGCCGGTCAGAACCCGGTGGCCGTGAACAGGTCGGCCGCGCTGCCGCCGCCCACCACCATCGGCCGCGACCAGCGCCCGGCCGCGTAGTCGGCGTCCGTCTCCGTGACGCCGGTGCCGGAGCTGCTCCCGGTGAACACCCGCAGCGTGTTGCCGGTGGCGGCCACGCCGACCCGGTTGACGCCCATCAGGCCGGTGGCCCCGTACACGTCGGCCCAGTTGGTCCAGCGGCCTGCGGTGTAGTCGCCGCCCGCCTCCATCAGCCGGTCCCACACCACCACGAACAGGTGCAGCTTGCCGTCCGCGGTGGCGGCAACGCCGATCTGGGACGGCTTGGTGTACTGGCTCGGCCAGGCGTAGCCGAGCGCGTCGGTGAGGTCGCCGCCGCTCCACCGGCCGCGGTCGTAGTCGCCGTCGCCGACCCGGACGTGCCCGTCCGAACCGGTCATGCCGACGTGCAGCACGTTGCCGATGAACGCGCCGGAGATGCCGACGGTGTTGGCCGGGAAGCCGAGCGCGGCGGTGATGTCGCCCCACTTCGACCAGGTGCCGCTCGCCCGGTCGCCGGACGCCTCGTACACCCGGCCGCCGGCGAGGGCCAGCACGTGGACCCAGTTGCCGCTGGCGGCCGCCGAGATCTGCGTGATGCCGTTCAGGTTGCCCGCGCCGTTCGCGCCGGTCACCTCGCTCCAGGGCAGCCACTGGCCCTGTGCGACGCCGCCGGTCGCCGCGCCCAGCCGGCGGTCGGCGCTGTACACCTTGCCGTCCGCCAGCGCGAAGGCCCGCAGGTACTGGTCGGCGGTGGTCACCGAGGCCATCGAGGCGACGTCCTTGCTGGCGAACCCGGCACCGGGCACCGGCAGGAACGGGCCCCAGACGCCCTTGTCGTAGTTCGCGCCGGCGTCGTTCAGCCACGCCTTGCCGTCGCGGGTCAGCAGCTGGACCCGCTTGCCGGGCTGCAGCGTCGCGGTGTCCTGCGGGCTGACCGCGTGCACGGTGCGCTTGGTGACCAGCGTCTTGCCGCTGTCGTCGCGGTCGGTGACGGTCAGCTGGTAGTCGCCGGCCCGCATGTACTGGTGGTAGGCGGTGCTCCCGTACGCGGAGGTCTCCTTGGGGGAGCCGTCGCCGAAGTCGATCTCCTCGCCGGTCAGCCGCCAGGGGGTCGTGACGTTCGACCGGACGGTCGCGTACAGCGACCCGTCGACGCTCACCGTCGGGTCGGCGCTGAGCTGCCCGACGACGGTCCGGACCGAAGGCCCGGTGTTCCTGGCCGTGCCGTGGTGGGTGTCGGTGACGGTGAGGCTGGTGGCGAAGGTCCCGGCCTTGTCGTAGACGTGGGTGGCCGTGGGTGTGGTCGAGTGCACCTTGGTGCCGTCGCCGAAGTCGAACAGGTAGTCGGACTGCTGGATCGGCCAGTCGCTCTTCACGTCGGCGGTGGCGGTCACCGTCAGCGGGGTGGAGCCCTGCAGCGTGGGCTCCTGGGTGCTGGTGACCGCCAGGTTGACGCCGCGCTGGCCGGTGGCCTCGAACGCGCCGCGGTCGCGGACGCCGCCGAGGGTGTCGGCCGCGTTCGGGTTGTCGGTGTAGGTGCGGCCGGCCAGGTCGGTGCCGATGCCGGGTGCCGCCGGGTCGGCGGAGTCCGCCAGCGCCGGGTAGTTGACCGCCGAGCGGGCGAACAGCCACGGGTCGCAGTTCCCGTTGGCGCAGGTGACGTCGGTGTCGATGTCGTGCGCGCCCTGGCCGGTGGCCCGGAACGCCGCGGGGGTCGGGTAGGACGTCCCGCCCCAGGTGTAGGCGTTGGCGTCGGACCACGGGTGGACCGAGTTGTAGTCCACCCTGGTGCCGTCGGTGGAGGCCGCCGACACCGCGATCTCGGTCTCGCCGCGCTCCGGCCCCGACGTGGTGCAGGTCGGCCAGACTCCGGAGCCGGCGTACCCGGCGGTGATCACGTTGTTCTCGACGACGGCGCCCGGCGAGGTGCCGTCGATCCGCACGCTCTCCCCGCAGGAGGCGGCGACGGTGTTGTTGGTGACCGCGACGCCCGGCACGTCGGCTGCCTTGACGGCGGTGGTCCGGGTGCCGTGGAACAGGTTGGCGGTGACCAGCGCGTGCTGGGTGCCCGCGCCGATCTCGAGGCCGCCGGAGCCCACGAAGCTGCTGCGGCCGACCGTCACTCCGTCACCGCCGCCGACCGCGGCCCCGCCGTCGGAGAACCTGATGTCGTCCAGGGTGACCCGGCTGCTGTTCTTCACCACGACGGCCGGGGTGCCGGTGTAGCCGGCCAGACTGCCGGTGTCGAAGCCGCGGATCACCACGTCGTGCACGCCGTCCAGGGTCAGGGCGCTCTCGGTGCCCGCCTCCGGGTAGACCTCGGCCGGTATGTAGCCGACCTCGCCGGGCGAGCCGTCGAAGACGATCGGGTGGTCCGGCGTGCCGGAGCGGGTGAGGTGCACGGCCTCCTGGTAGGTCGTCTGACCGCCCGACACCCTGACGGTCTGTCCGGGCTGGACGACGGCCGCCGCGGCACCGATGCTACAGAACGGCTGGTCGAGGGTGCCGGCCCCGCTGTCGGTGCAGGTCCTGGCCCACCCGTCCACGTAGATCCGGTCCGGTGCCGCAGCCGCGGCCGGGACGACGGGAACGACGACGATGCCGGTCGCGGCCGCCGCCACGAGCACGGCCGACTGACGCAGGCGCATACGCACTGGTGATACTCCCCCGGTGATGGGATCGGACATGGGCTCCGGGCGGGCACGCGCCCGCCCGGAGTGGTGGGTCAGAGGCCCGCTGCGGTGAGGACGTTGATCCCCGAGGTGCTGCCGGCCGTGTCGTAGACGTTGGAGGCGGAGCTCCACCGCCCGGCGGTGTAGTCGCCGGTGACGGTGTAGACGATGTAGCCGGGGGCGGCGGCGAAGAGTCGGACGGTGTTGCCGGTCGACGCCGCGGCCACCTGCCGGACGGGGTCCAGACCGCTGGCGCCGGAGATGTCGCCCCAACCGGTCCAGTAGCCCGCCGCGTAGTCGCCGGTGATCTCGTGCACCCGGCCCTGGCCGGTCAGCGCCACCACGTGGAAGCGGGACCCCGGCGTCGACGCCGCGGCCACCTGCACGATGCCGCCGGGGCCGCCGTAGCCGGCGGTCACGTCGCCGGCGCTCCACCGGCCCCGGGTGTAGTCCCCGTCCGCGACCCGGAGGTGCCCGTCCGCGCCCAGCACCGCGACGTGCAGCACGTTGCCGGTCGTCCCCGCCGCGATGCCCGCCACCCCGGTCGGCAGGCCGACCTCGGCCGTGATGTCGCCCCACCTCGACCAGACCCCGGCCGCCCGGTCGCCGGACGCCTCGTACACCCGGCCGCCGGCCACGGCGACCAGGTGGGTGCTGTTGCCGATCGACGCCGCCGAGAGCTGGGTGACGCCCGCCAGCGACCCCGTCCCGGTGACCTCCTTCCACGGCGTCCACTGCCCCTGGCCCAGGCCGCCCGCGGCCGGGCCCAGGTTCCGGTCCGCCCCGTAGACCTTCCCGCCCACCAGCGCGAACACCCGCAGGTACTGGTCCGCGGTCGTCGCCGATGCCAACGACGACACCTGGTCCGCCGTGAAGCCCGCCCCCGTCTGCGGCACCGGCAGCCACGGCTGCCAGCCGCCGTTGCCGTAGTTCACGCCCGTGCTGTACAGGGGGCCGCTCGCCGGCACGCCCACCACCTGCACCCGCGAACCCGGCTGCAGCGACTGCGTGTACCCGCCGCTGGTGGCCGTGACGGTCTTCTTCACCACCGCCGTCCGCCCGCCCTCGTCGGTGACGGTCCCGGTGACGGTGTAGCTCCCGGGCGCGGCGTACTGGTGGTACGCGACGGCACCCGGGGCGGTGGTGGTGCGGCTGCCGTCGCCGAAGTCCACGTCGACCTTGCTGATCGCGTACGGCGAGGCGGCCCGGGTGGTGACCTGGATTCGGAGCGCCCCGTCGATCGGGGTGTCCAGGGCCGCCGTCACGCCGCCGGGTTCCTTGACCAGCAGCGGGACATTGGAGGTGCCCTGCACCTGGCCGCCCTGCACGTCGGTCGCGGTGACCTTCACCGCGTAGTAGTTGCCGGGCTTGGTGAAGGTGTGCGTCACAGCCGGGCGGGTCGAGCGCACCGGGTCGGTGCCGTCGCCGAAGTCGAACAGGTAGTCGGCCTGCGCCAGTCCGAAGGTGTTGACCGGCTCGGCGGTCACCTGCACGGTGAACGGCGCCGGCCCCTGCAGCGTCGGCACGTCGGCGCTCAGCTGGACGCCGACCGAGGTCTGTCCGGTCAGCTCGTACGCGCCGCGGTCGCGCACCCCGCCGTTCGGCGCGGTGCCGGCGACCGCCGGGTCGTCGGTGGGCCTGACCCCGAACAGGTCGGTGTCCACGCCGGGCGCGTCCGGGTCGGCCGAGTCGATGGCGGCGGTCGCCGACTCCGGCAGCACCAGCGGCTTCGTGTAGTCCCGGCTGAACGGGACGTCGTAGTCGGTGTCGTGGGCGGCCTGGCCGGGCTGGGCCGCGGCGAACCCGGCCGCGGTGCGGTACGAGGTGCCGCCCCAGGTGTACGCCGAGGCGTCCGACCACGGGTGCACCGTGTTGTAGTCCACCTTCGACCCGACCACCGACCCGGCCGAGACCGAGACCTCGGTCTCCCCGCGCCTGTCGGGCGTGCGGGCGCACGCGCTGTTCCAGCCGGTCTCGCCCTGGTACTGGGCGGTGATCACGTTGTTCTCGACCACCGCGCCCGGCGAGGCGCCGTCGATCCGCACGCTCTCCTCGCAGGAGAACGCGATGCTGTTGCCGGTGACCGCGGTGTTCGGCGCGTCCACCGCGGAGACCGCGGCCGAGGCGGTCTCGTTGAACTCGTTGGCGGTGATCAGCGAGTCGTGCACCCCGGCACCGACCCGCAGCCCCCCGCTGGCGGCGAACACGCTGCGGCTGACCGTGATGTGGTCGCCGGCGCCCGCGAGTTGGACGGCCCCCGACCCGGCGCCGCCGGCGTACCGGATCCGGTCCAGCACCACCCGCGAGGAGTCCACCGCCGACACCAGCGGGGCGGTGTTGCCGGCGGAGTCGTTGCTGTAGAGCGAGAAGCCCCGCACCACCACGTCGTGGACACCGGAGAGCACCACGGCGCTCTTCGCCCCGGTCACCGGGTGCACCGCGGTCCGGTCGGTTCCGGCGGTGCCGACGAAGGTGATCGGCTTGTCCGGCGTGCCGGAGCCGGTGATCAGCACCGTCTCCGCGTACGACCCGGGAACGACCTGCACCGTCTGGCCGGGCTGCGCCGCGCGGGCCGCGGCGGAGATCGTGCAGAACGGCTGGTCGGCCGTGCCGCTGCCGGCATCGGTGCAGGTGGTGGACCTGTTGTTGACGTGGAGCGTGCCCGCCGGGTCGTCCGCCGCGACGGCGGCGGGCGGTACGGCGATCAGGGCGGTGACGGCGGCCGCGGTGAGCGCGGCGGACTGGCGCAGACGCACGATGGCTGAACTCTCCGTGGATGAGAACCGGCACAGCTTGGCACTCGAACTGACGTCCCGTCGAGCCGATTCGGTGAAGTCTCCGGCGATGTCCGGACGATCAGGACCCGACGGCGGCGGACTCGCCCACGACGCCCGGACACCGGCCGCCCCCGACGCCCCCGCCCGCACGATCCGCGCCGACCCCCGACCGCCCGCAGCACCGCCCACCGCCCGCAGGAGCCGTTCCGGCAGCACCGCGGACGCCGCGACGCGCTGGCGCGGCCACAGGTCTTCCCATCCCCCCGACATCGAATGTCGCCGCACAGATTGGCATACGGACGGGCGCCGCGTCGAGCGGGATGCCCCACCGTTCCCGCCGGTCCGCAGCGGCCTCCCGCGACGGGGCGCCGACCCGCGCCCGCGGACCGTTCGGGGGATCCGGCCGTGTCGCGGCGACCGCGGGCCGGAAAAGGGGCGTATCCTACGCTCGGAGCTCGAGCGACCGGGCGTCTCGCTCGTCGCAGGGGGCGCGGTCGGCTGACTCTCCGTCAGCGGCCGAGGTAGGGCGGGTGGGACTCGAACCCACGACCAAGGGATTATGAGTCCCCTGCTCTAACCGGCTGAGCTACCGCCCCCCGACTCGACCCGCCGGGGCCGACGAAGCGGTCCTGGCAGCAGCAGACGGCCCCTCAGGGCCGCCCTCGGCAGCATAGCCGGTCGATCACCCGTGCTGCGCGCCGGGGGCGCATCCGGGTAGGCCCGGCCCCGCCGCCCCTCCGCACGGCGCGTCGGCCCGGTCGCGGGCCGTCGCGGCCCCGGTCGGCGGGGCCTCCGCGGGTGGTGGCGGCGCGTCAGTGGCGGGCCCTCCACGGGCGGGTGACGCTTGGTCGTCGGGTTGGCGCGAGCGGGAGCGGGTGGCCGGGATGAAGCGGTCCGCGGGTGCGGCGGCGTGGGCGGCGGTCCTGGTCGCGGCGGTGGCCGGGTGCGGTTCCGCCGGCCGCCCGGCGGACGGCCCCTCGCCGTCGGCCCCGGCCACGCTCTCCTCCGGTGCCCCGGCCGCGCACGGCTGGAGCCGGCAGCGGCTGCGCGGGGCGGTCGACAAGCGCCGCGGGACGACCCGCACCGCCGCGCCGACGCCGTTGAACAGCCGGGTCGGCGCGGTGTTCGCGCACGGCCCGGACGGCGACCACTTCTGCACCGCCAGCGTGGTGGACAGCCCCGGCCGGAACCTGGTCCTGACCGCCGCGCACTGCCTGGTCGAACCGCGCACCGGCCGGACCCGCACCGACCTGGTGTTCGTCCCCGGCTACCGGGACGGCGACACCCCGTCCGGCGTCTGGCCGGTCGACGCGGTGACCGTCGACCCGTCCTGGCGCAGCAGCGGCAACCAGGACCTGGACGTGGCCTTCGCCACCGTGCAGCCGCAGAACGGGCAGCAGGTGCAGGAGGTGCTGGGCGCCAACCGGCTCGGCACCGACCCGGGCTACGCCCTGACCGTGAAGGTCACCGGGTACCCGAGCAGCGCCGACCAGCCGATCACCTGCAGCAACACCACCACCGAGCAGAGCCCCACCCAGCTGCGGATCGACTGCCCCGGCTACACCGGCGGCACCAGCGGCAGCCCCTGGGTCACCCGGCTCGACCCGACGACCCGCACCGGCACCGTGGTCGGCGTGATCGGCGGCTACCAGGAGGGCGGCGACACCGCCGACACCTCCTACAGCAGCTACTTCGGCAGCCAGGTGCGGGCGCTCTACCAGCAGGCGTCCGGCGGCTCGTGACACCGCGCCGGGCGGCGGCCCCGGACTCCGGGGGCGGCCGCCGGCCGCCGGTTGCCCGGCCCGCGGGGGCCCTGGTAGACCTTGCTGCGACCGCCGCCCGGCACCCCGGGCGGGCCGCCGAGCAGAAGCGAGTGACGGTGCCCCGCACCTCCCCCCGATCCGGCCCCCTCCCGGCCGCCGCCGGCGCGCTGGCCCTGCTGCTGGCCGCGACCGGCTGCGGCACCGCCGCCCGGGCCGGCTCCGGACCGCTGCCGTCCGCCCGCCCCGCCACCGCCGGCCCGACCGCCGACCGGATCGGCGCACTGTTCGTCGACGGCCCCGAAGGCGCCCGCGACTGCACCGCCGGCGTGGTGCACAGCCCCGGCCGGAACCTGATCGTGACGGCCGCGCACTGCGCGGCCCCCGGCGGCGTCCCGGTGGACGGCCTGGTGTTCGTCCCCGGCTACCGGGACGGCCGGGCCCCGCACGGGACGTGGCCGGTCACCAGGACGACCCTCGACCCCGAGTGGCAGGACGAACAGGACGAGGACCACGACGTCGCCTTCCTCACCGTCGCCCCCGTCGACGGCCGGCAGCTCGAGGACGCGGTGGGCGCCGACACGCTCGGCACCGGCCTCGGCTCCGGGCTGGACGTCACCGTCACCGGCTACCCCAACGAGCAGGACGCCCCGATCACCTGCCGGGCCCGCACCTCCTCGTACAGCGCCACCCAGCAGCGCTTCGACTGCGGCGGGTTCACCAACGGCACCAGCGGCAGTCCGTGGATCACCGACGCGGGCCGGCTGGTCGGGGTGATAGGGGGCCACCAGGAGGGCGGCCTCAGCCCGGACACCTCGTACAGCGTGGCCTTCGACGCGCACGTCGCCGACCTGTACCGGCGGGCCTCCGGCTGAGCGGGGCCCGGCCGGGGCCGGACCGGTCGGGCCGGTCGGGCCGGTCGGCTCGGGAAAACACGAAGGCCCCTCGGTCTCGCCGAAGGGCCCTCGCTCTGTACCGATCACCGCGACTTCCGGTGAAGCTCCCCCAATTGGACTCGAACCAATAACCTGCCGATTAACAGTCGGCTGCTCTGCCAATTGAGCTATGGGGGACCGTGCTCCTCCAATTGGACTCGAACCAATAACCTGCCGATTAACAGTCGGCTGCTCTGCCAATTGAGCTATGGAGGATCGTGCTTCCGCCTCGCCCACCCCGGTCTCCGGATCGCTCCGGGGCCCACGGTGCTCGCTGCGGGACATACATTAGCGCACTCAGGGGGGTGTTCCGCCAATCGCTTTGCCCGGCCCGCTCCCCCACCCCGGGCCCGCCCCCGCGGCGGGCCGGACCGGCGTGCCCCGCGCGCGCCCCGCGGTGCGGACGGGGATGCTGGTGCACGGCGGCTCCGGCTGGCCCGGACCCGCCACCGGCAGGGCGGTTCACGGCCCGGCCGGACGGGTAGACGCGGCACACAATCGCGCGGCGACGAAGGGTGGAACCCAGGCATGTGGAAGGTGTCGTTGATCGTGGGCCTCGGAATCGGGTACGTCCTCGGTACCCGGGCCGGGCGCGAACGCTACGAGCAGCTGGCCGGCGCGGCCCGGCAGGTGCGGGACAACCCCCGGGTGCAGGACGCGGCCGGGAAGGCCAAGCAGCAGGCGGGCGCGGTGGCCGGGAAGGCCGCCGGGGCGGTCGCCGACAAGGTCGGCGAGAAGCTCCCGAACGCGCTGACCGACCGCGTCCCGTACTTCGCCAAGCAGCACGGCGGGGACGACGACTGGGGCACCGTCCGCCCCTGAGCCGGCGGACGCGGTCGGGCGGGGGCGGGCGGTCGTCGGACGGGGTGGTTCCGGTACCGACTGGGCAACACTTGCGGCAGTCGGGCCCGCCCCGGGCGCCGACTGCGGCATGATCTCGGCATGGCCATCGTCGCGGGCATCGACAGCTCCACCACTCGCACCCGGATCGTCGCGTGCGACGCCGACACCGGCGCCGTCCTCCGGAAGGGGCGGGCCCCGCACCCGCTGCCCGAGGGCGAGGACGCCCGGAGCACCGAGGTCGACCCGCAGAGCTGGCTGCACTCGCTGGGCGACGCGGCCGCCGGGGGCCTGCTGGAGGGCGTCCGGGCGATCGGGGTCTCCGGCCAGCAGCACGGCCTGATCGGGCTGGACGCCGGCGGCGTGCTGGTGCGGCCCGCCCTGCTGTGGAACGACCCCCGCTCGGCGGGTGCGGCGGCCGCCCTGCTGGACGCGCTGGGCGGCCCGCAGCCCTGGGTGGAGGCGATCGGCGCGGTGCCGGGCCCCACGTACACCATCGCCAAGCTGCGCTGGCTGGCCGAGTTCGAACCGGTGTCGGCGCAGCGGATCGCCGAGGTGCTGCTGCCGCACGACTGGCTGGTCTCCCAGCTGCTGGGCGGCCCGAAGCGGCGCACCACGGACCGCGGCGACGCCTCCGGCACCGGCTACTGGTCGCCGGTCACCGGCGAGTACCGGCAGGACCTGATCAAGCTGGCGCTCGGCCACGAGCTGGCCGTCCCGGACGTGCTCGGCCCGGCCGAGCCCGCCGGGCACACCCCCGAGGGGCTGCTGATCTCGGCCGGCACCGGGGAGAACATGGCCGCCTCGCTCGGCCTCGGCCTGGGGCTCGGCGACGCGGTGGTCTCGCTGGGCGGCAACGGCACGATCTTCGCGGTGCACGACCGGGCGGTGGTCGACCCGTCCGGCCTGGTCTCCTCGTTCGCGGACGCCACCGGCCGGCACCTGCCGATGGTGGCCACCCTGAACGCCGCGCAGGTGCTGCGCTCCACCGCCGCGATGCTCGGCACCGACCTGGAGGGCCTGTCCGAGCTGGCCCTGCAGTCCTCGCCCGGCGCGTACGGGATGGTCTTCCTGCCGTACCTGGACGGCGAGCGGACCCCGAAGCTGCCGCACGCGGCGGGCACCCTGACCGGGCTGCGGGCCGAGTCGATGGCGCCGCAGCACGTGGCGCGGGCCGCCGTCGAGGGCATGCTGTGCAACCTGGCCGAGGCGCTGGACGTGCTGCGCGGGCACGGGGTGGCGGTGAACCGGGTGTTCCTGCTGGGGACGGCCGGACGGCTGCCCGCCGTGCAGCAGATCGCGCCGCAGCTGTTCGGGCTGCCCGTGGTGGTGCCCCCGCCGGGCGGCGACCACGCGGCGCGCGGCGCGGCCCGGCAGGCCGCCTGGGCGCTCGCCGGGACGCCCGAGCCCCCGCACTGGGAGCTGCCCGACCTGACCGTGCTCGCCCCCGACCAGGAGCACGACCTGGCGGTCGGCGGCGCGGTGCGCCAGCAGTTCGCGTCCCTCCGCGAGCAGCACCACCCGGAGACCGCCGCGTCCTGACCGCCGCCGCCCGGCCCCGTCCGACCCCGGTCCGGCCCCGGCTGCCGCGGGTGCGGGGGCGGTGGGCCGGTGCCACCGTGGAGGTTCCACGAGTGGAGGGACGGTTCGCCATGGCGTTGCACAAGGGACAGGGCGAGGAGGAGCGCAGGCTGCCGTTCAGCCCGCTGCACGTGCTGACCGATCCGCTGGGCGCGATGCAGCTCGCCCCGGCGCTGCACCGGCTGCCCCAGGTGCCGGTCCCGCCGGACGTCGCCTACCAGCTGATCCACGACGAGCTGATGCTGGACGGCAACGCCAGGCTCAACCTGGCGACCTTCGTCACCACCCAGATGGACGAGCACGCGGACCGGCTGATGTCCGAGTGCCGCGACAAGAACATGATCGACAAGGACGAGTACCCGCAGACCGCCGAACTGGAGCGGCGCTGCGTGGCGATCCTCGCCGACCTGTGGCACGCGCCCGACCCGGCGGCCGCGGTGGGCTGCTCGACCACCGGCTCCAGCGAGGCGTGCATGCTCGCCGGGATGGCGCTCAAGCGCCGCTGGACGGCCCGCAACGCCGACCGGTACGCCGCCGGGGCCCGGCCGAACCTGGTGATGGGCGTCAACGTGCAGGTCTGCTGGGAGAAGTTCTGCAACTTCTGGGAGGTCGAGGCGCGGCTGGTCCCGATGGAGGGCGAGCGCTTCCACCTGAGCGCCGAGGAGGCGGTGGCGCACTGCGACGAGAACACCATCGGCGTGGTCGGCATCCTCGGCTCCACCTTCGACGGCTCGTACGAGCCGATCGCCGAGATCTGCGCCGCCCTGGACGCCTTCCAGGAGCGCACCGGGCTGGACGTGCCGGTGCACGTGGACGGGGCGTCCGGCGGCATGGTCGCGCCGTTCCTGGACCCGGAGCTGGTGTGGGACTTCCGGCTGCCCCGGGTGGCCTCGATCAACTGTTCCGGCCACAAGTACGGACTGGTCTACCCCGGGGTCGGCTGGGCGCTGTGGCGGGACGGGGCGGCGCTGCCCGAGGAGCTGGTGTTCAAGGTCAACTACCTGGGCGGCGAGATGCCGACCTTCGCGCTGAACTTCTCCCGGCCGGGGGCGGAGGTGGTCGCCCAGTACTACGCCTTCCTGCGGCTCGGGTTCACCGGGTACCGCGCGGTCCAGCAGGCCTGCCGGGACGTCGCCGGGTACCTGGTCAAGGAGATCGCCGGGCTCGGGCCGTTCCGGATGATCACCAAGGGCGACCAGCTGCCGGTGTTCGCGTTCACCACCACCGACGGCTGCCCGTTCGACGTGTTCGACGTCTCGCGGCGGCTGCGCGAGCGCGGCTGGCAGGTGCCCGCGTACACCTTCCCGGAGGGGCGGACCGACCTGGCGGTGCTGCGGGTGGTCTGCCGCAACGGGTTCACCCGGGACCTGGCGGACCTGCTGCTGGCCGACCTGCGGCGGCTGCTGCCCGAGCTGGAGCGCCAGCCCGCGCCGCTCGGCGAGCTGGGGATGCCCCGGCGCAGCGGCTTCCACCACTGAGCCGCTGCGGCTGCTGACGGGCCGGTCGGGCGGGGTTGGTCGGTCCGGGTTGTGGCGGGCGGGGTGGGCCTGGGCGGGTCGGACTGTGGCGGGGCGGGGTGGGTCAGTCGAGGTAGCCGCGGAGCTGGTCGGCGAAGGCGTGGTCGCGGAGCTTGCCGAGCGTCTTCGCCTCGATCTGGCGGATCCGCTCCCTGGTCACGCCGAACAGGTGGCCGATCTCCTCCAGGGTGCGGGGCCGCCCGTCGTCGAGGCCGTAGCGGAGCTGGACCACCTGGCGCTCGCGCTCGCCGAGGGTGGCCAGCACCGCCTCCAGGTGCTCGCGCAGCAGCAGGAAGGCGGCGCTCTCCGCCGGGGAGGCGGCGTCGGCGTCCTCGATCAGGTCGCCGAGGGCGACGTCGTCCTCCTCGCCGACCGGGGTGTGCAGGGAGACCGGCTCCTGGGCCAGCTTGAGGACCTCCCGGACCCGCTCCGGCGAGAGCTGCAGCGCCTCGCCGACCTCGGCGGCGGTCGGCTCGACGCCGCGCTCCTGCAGCAGCGAGCGCTGCACCCGCAGCACCCGGTTGATCAGCTCCACCACGTGCACCGGCACCCGGATGGTGCGGGCCTGGTCGGCGAGGGCGCGGCTCATCGCCTGGCGTATCCACCAGGTGGCGTAGGTGGAGAACTTGTAGCCGCGCGCGTAGTCGAACTTCTCCACCGCCCGGATCAGGCCCAGGTTGCCCTCCTGCACCAGGTCGAGCAGGGTCAGGCCGCGGCCGACGTAGCGCTTGGCGACCGAGACCACCAGGCGCAGGTTGGCCTCGATCAGGCGGCGCTTGGCGATCCGGCCCAGCACGACCAGCCGGTCCAGGTCGCCGAGCAGGCGCTCGTCGGCGCCCGGGACGCGGTCCAGCGCCTCCTCCGCGAACAGGCCGGCCTCGATGGTGCGGGCCAGCTCCACCTCCTCGACGGCGGTGAGCAGCCGGATCCGGCCGATCTCGCGCAGGTACTGGCGCAGCAGGTCGGCGGCCGGGCCGGTGCCCTCGTCCAGGGCGGGTTCCGGCGGCTCGTCGGCGAGCTCCTCGGCGGTGGGCTCTTCGGCGGTGGGTTCTTCGGGGGCGGGGTCTGGCGCGGTGGGTTCTACTGCGACGGGGCCCTGGGGGGTGGGGCCGGTGGTGTGCTCGGGGTCGGGCGGGCCGGGCTGGGGCGGGATGGCGGTGTCCCGGGCGGGACCGGTCCGGGGCTGGCGGGCAACGGAAAGCTCCACGGGCATCCCTCCAGGGGCCGCGCGCGGCCTGGGGGTTGCCGCGCCACACCCGAGGGGATACCCAGCGCGGCGGGCCCGGGCACCTGCGAGCGGCGGTGAGGTGGCCGGGTGGCACCCGGCGGGCTGGCGGGTGCCGGGAGTTGACGCCGGGTCAGAGCGCGGCGGCGCCGCGGGAGCGGAGCTGCTGGCCGTACTGCTGCAGGGCCCACAGCTCGCTCTGCACCGGGTGCTGCTGCTCGGCGGTGGCCCGGTCGCCGAGCCGGCGCAGGTGGGCGCGGACCTCGTCGATCCGGCGGTCCACGGCCTGCAGCCGGAGCTTGACCAGGAACTCCCCCGCGTACAGCTGGTCGGCCTTGCGTCGGGAGCGGATCGGCTCGACGGTCAGTTCGGTGACCAGGCCGCGCACCTGGTCGTCCGGGCTGGCCTCGCGGACGGCGGCGGTGAAGTCGGGCAGGCCCGCGCCGTACGCGGTGCCGCCGACCTGGCCGATGGCGCGGCGGACGGCTCGGTAGGGCGGGGTGGGGAACTCGTCCTCGCCGTACTGGTCGAAGGCCGGGCTGACCAGTTCGGGGTGCTGGAGGGCGAGTTTGAGCAGCTCGCGCTCGACGAACTGGGCCGGGTCGCGCGGGTTGAGTCGGAACACCGGCCGCTCGGGGCGGGCGGGCGGCTGGGCGGCGTCGGGGCGGCGCAGGGTGCGCTGCTGGCCGTTCTGCTGGTTCTCGCGCTGCCAGCGGGCCAGTTGGGCGATCCGGTTGACCACGAAGCGCTCGTCCAGGATGCCGACCATGCCGGCCAGTTGGACCGCGTACTCGTGCTGGATCGAGCGGTCCTTGATCTTGACGATGATCCCGGCGGCCTCTTCGAGGGCGGCGGCGCGGCCCTCCGCGGTGTCCACCCGGTGCCGGGCGACGGCCGAGCGGAGCGCGAACTCGAACAGCGGGACGGGGTTGTCCACCAGGGTGCGGACCGCCTCGTCGCCCTGGGCCAGGCGCAGTTCGCACGGGTCCATGCCGCCCGGGGTGATGGCGATGGAGGTGCGGGCGGCGAACTTCTGGTCGTCCTCGAAGGCGCGCAGGGCGGCCTTCTGGCCCGCGGCGTCGCCGTCGAAGGTGAAGACCGTCTCGCCGCGGTAGGTGGAGGTGTCCATCAGCAGCCGGCGGATGATCTTGATGTGGTCCTCGCCGAAGGCGGTGCCGCAGGTGGCGACCGCCGTGGTGACGCCCGCCAGGTGGCAGGCCATCACGTCGGTGTAGCCCTCGACCACCACCGCCCGGCCGGACTTGGCGATCTCCTTGCGGGCGAGGTCGATGCCGTAGAGGACGTTCGACTTCTTGTAGAGCGGCGTCTCGGGGGTGTTCAGGTACTTCGGGCCGTTGTCGTCCTCGCGCAGGCGGCGGGCGCCGAAGCCCACCACGTCGCCCGAGCTGTCCCGGATCGGCCAGACCAGGCGGCCCCGGAAGCGGTCGATCAGGCCGCCGCGCTGGCCCTGCGAGGCCAGGCCGCCGACCGAGATCTCCTTGTCCGTGAAGCCGCGGCCGCGCAGGAAGCGGACCAGGTGCTCCCAGCCGACCGGGGCGTAGCCCACCCCGAAGTGCTTGGCGGCGGCCTCGTCGAAGCCCCGCTCGGCCAGGAAGCGGCGGCCGATCTCCGCCTCCGGCGTGGCCAGTTGCTCCTGGAACCAGGCGGCCGCCACCTTGTGCGCCTCGACCAGCCTGGTCCGCTCGCCCTGCTGGTGGCGCGGACTGTAGCCGCCCTCCTCGTAGCGCAGGGTGATGCCCGCCTGGGCGGCCATCCGCTCGACCGCCTCCGCGAACGAGCAGTGCTCGATCTTCATCAGGAAGGTGATCGTGTCGCCGGACTCGCCGCAGCCGAAGCAGTGGAAGACGCCCTTGCCCGGGTGCACGTAGAAGGACGCCGACTTCTCGTCGTGGAACGGGCAGACGCCCTTCAGCTGCGCGCCGCCGCCGGCCGCCAGCTGCACGTAGTCGCCGACCACGGCGTCGATCGGCAGGGCGGCACGCACCGCCTGCACATCCTCGTCCCTGATCCGACCGGCCACCGGGAAAGTCTACGGGAGCGGGTGTGACAGTCCGGGCCCGCCGGTTCGGGGGCGGCCGGTGCGGGCCCGCCGGATCGGACGCTAGCCGACCAGCTTCGCGTGCAGGGCGAGGGCGGAGGCGTCGGTGAGGGTGGCGATCTGGTCGATCACGGTGCGCAGCGCGGCCCGGTCGTCCTCGGCCTCCGCGTACTGGGCGGCGAACACCGGGTCCAGCTGGTGCGGGGCGTCGGCCATCAGGGCGTCGGCCAACTCGGCGATCACCACCCGCTGGCGGGAGCGGAGTTGGGCCTGCTCGTCGCGCTGCATCACGTACCGGACGGCGACCGCCTTGAGCACCGCGCACTCCAGCCGGACGCTGCGCGGGACGACCAGCTCGGCCGCGTACCGGGTGAGCGGGCCGGGGCCGTAGCGGGCCCGGGTGGCCTGCTCGGCGGCCAGGCAGAAGCGGCCGATCAGCTGGCTGGTGAGGTCCTTCAGGCCGGCCCGGGCGCGGGCGGTGCCGTCGTAGCCGGCCGGCCACCAGTCCTGGGCCTGCAGACGGTCGAGGGCCTCGCCGAACTCCTCCGGCCCGGCCCCGGGGACGAACCGCTCGGCGGCCCGGAACAGCTCGGC
The DNA here is from genome assembly GCF_000721345.1 of Kitasatospora sp. NRRL B-11411. NCBI lineage: Bacteria > Bacillati > Actinomycetota > Actinomycetes > Kitasatosporales > Streptomycetaceae > Kitasatospora > Kitasatospora sp. NRRL B-11411. The sequence continues at coordinate 75,870 of NZ_JOGH01000010.1, forward strand.
GCGCTCCTGCGGGGAGCGCAGCGCGGCCGGGTCGACGTGGCCGGCCTGCAGGCCGTCCTCCACGTCGTGGGTGGAGTAGGCGACGTCGTCGGACCAGTCCATCACGGTGGCCTCGAAGCACTTGCGGCCGTCGGGCGCGCCGGTGCGCAGCCAGCGGAACACCGGCAGGTCGTCCCCGTACACGCCGTACTTGGTGGAGCCGGGGTCGGCGGGGTGCTGCCCGCGCGGCCACGGGTACTTGGTCGCGGCGTCCAGCGCGGCGCGGGTCAGGTTCAGGCCGACGCTGCGGCCGGGCCACGGGGCGAGCCGGACCTCGGGCTCGTCCAGCGGGGCGAAGCGCTTGGGCTCCAGCCTGGTCAGGATGCGCAGCGACTGCGCGTTGCCCTCGAAGCCGCCGCACGCCCGGGCCGCCTGGTCGAGCGCCTCCTCGCCGGTGTGGCCGAACGGCGGGTGGCCGATGTCGTGGGCCAGGCAGGCGGTCTCCACCAGGTCCGGGTCGCAGCCGAGCGCCGCGCCCAGCTCGCGGCCGACCTGCGCGCACTCCAGCGAGTGCGTCAGCCGGGTGCGCGGGAAGTCGCTGCGCATCGGGGCGACCACCTGGGTCGTCCCGGCCAGCCGGCGCAGCGCGGCGGAGTGCAGCACCCGGGCGCGGTCGCGCTGGAAGGCGGTGCGGCCGGGCCGCTTGTCGGGCTCGGGCACCCAGCGCGCCTCGGACTGCGGATCGTACGGAGCGGTGTTCTTCATATGCCAGTCACCGTACGCCGGATGACGGACATTCGGTCCTGCGCCGCGCGAACGGGAGCGCGAACGGGAAGTGGCGGGTGGGCGGCGGTGGCGCGGGTGGGCGGTGGTGGCGCGGGTGGTGGGAGCGGGTGGTGGGAGCGGCCGTTCGAAGATTGCAGAGGATTCTCTGCAAAGAGGTCTATGCAGAGAGTTCTCTGCAACCTACGCTGGACCCATGAACGAGCACCGCCCCGAAGACCCGTCCACCGTCGCACCCGTCCCCGCCGGGGCGCCGCGCCGCAAGCTCGACGCGGGTTCGCTGCGCGGGCTCGCCCACCCGCTGCGGATGCGGCTGCTGGACGAGCTGCGGTTGAACGGGCCCGCCACCTCCGCCCGGCTGTCCGAGCGCACCGGCGAGTCCACCGGCACCATCAGCTGGCACCTGCGGCACCTCGCCGAGCACGGCTTCATCGAGGAGGAACCCGGCCGCGGCACCAAGCGGGAGCGCTGGTGGCGCGCCGTGCCCGGCGCCATCGTGCTGGCCGCCACCGACTTCGACCAGGACCCGACCTCGCGGGCCGCGCTCTCGGTCTACCAGGCCGAGAACCTGCGCCGGCAGTTCCAGCGGGTCGCCGACTCGATGGCCGCCGAGTGGGAGGGCGAGTGGCGGGGCACCGGCAGCGTCTCCGACTGGAGCAACCTCCGCCTGACGCCCGCCCAACTCCAGGCCCTCATCGACGACCTGGCCGCCGTGGTCGCCCGCCACACCCCCGACCCGGACGCCGCCCCCGACCCGGCGGCGCGACCGATGATCGTCCAGATCCAGGCGCTGCCCCGAAAGGAATCCGACCGGCCATGACCGCACCCGCCTCCGCCGACCGCCCTGACGACCGCCCCGCCGGTGGGCCCGCCGACCGCTCCGTGACCGACGCCGGTGCCGCGCCCGCCGGGCTGCTGCGGCGGCACCGCGACTTCCGGATGCTGTGGGTCGGCGAGACCGCCAACAAGTACGGCTCCGCGGTCACCGGGCTGGCCCTGCCGCTGATCGCGGTCAGCACCCTGCACGCGAGCACCCTCCAGGTCGCTCTGCTCGGCGCCGCCGGCTGGCTGCCCTGGCTGCTGATCGGCCTGCCCGCCGGGGTGTGGGTGGACCGGCTGCGCTGCCGCCCGATCATGCTGGTCTCGACCGCCGCCTCGCTGCTGCTGTACGCCACCGTCCCGCTGGCCGCGCTCGCCGGGGCGCTGACGCTCTGGCACCTGCTGGCCGTCGCGCTGCTCGCCGGGGCCGCCGGCGTGTTCTTCCAGACCGCGTACACCGCGTACCTGCCGCAACTGCTCGACCCCGCCGACCAGTCCGAGGGCAACGCCAAGCTGCACGGCAGCGCCTCGGCCGCGGGCATCGCCGGGCTGGGCAGCGGCGGCCTGATCGCCCAGCTGGCCGGACCGGTCAACGGGCTGCTGGCCAACACCGCGACGTTCCTGCTCTCGCTCTGGTGCACCGTCCGGATCGGCCACCGCGAGCCCGTCCGGAGCGAGCGGCCCCGCCGGGCGCTGCGGCAGGAGATCGGCGAGGGCCTGCGCCTGCTGGCCTCCGACGTCTGGTTCCGCACCTTCGCGCTGTTCGGCGCCGCCTCCAACCTGGTCCTGACGGGCTACCAGTCGCTGCTGGTGGTCTTCCTGATCCGCGAGGTCGGCGTGAGCGAGGGCACCGTCGGCCTGCTGGTCGCGGCGGCCTCCACCGGCGGCATCGTCGGCGCGGCCGTCGCCCGCCGGATCGCCGCCCGGCTCGGCACCTCGCGGGCCATGCTGGTGCTGGAGTTCGCCCTGCCCGCGCTGACCGTCCTGATCCCGCTGACCGGCCGCGGCGCCGGGCTGGCCTGGTACCTGGTCGGCGGGTTTGGCGCCTCCTGCGGGGTGGTCGCCGGGAACGTCATCAAGGCGACCTTCCAGCAGCGCTACTGCCCGCCGGAACTGCTCGGCCGGCTCTCCGCCAGCAGCGCGGTGCTCAACTTCGGTTCCATCCCGCTCGGCGCGCTGCTGGCCGGCGTCCTCGGCACCCAGCTCGGGGTGCGGCCCGCGATGTGGCTGATGACCGTCGGCGTGCCGCTGGCGGCGCTGATCCTCTGGTGCTCGCCGATGCGCCGCGTCCGCGACCTGCCCACCGAGCGCCGGGCACCGGTCGGCGGCAGCGCGGCGCTGCCGCCGGTGGCGATGCGGGCCGCGACGGGCGGGGCGGTCGGGAAGGGCGGAGCGCCCGGGAAGGACGGGGCAGCAGCCGACAAGGGCGGGGCAGTCGGCAAGGGCCGGGTTTCCGGGAAGGGCCGGGTTGCCGGGAAGGGCGCTGCGGCCGGTGGCGGGGTGTGCGCGCTCGACGCGGGCTGAGGGGGCGGAACGGGCCGGAGGCAGCCCGGTGGTGGCCGGTTGGTGGTGCCCGGTGAGGGTGTGGCGGTGGGGGTCAGCCGGCCAGCCGGACGGGGCGGCTGACGCAGGACTGGTAGCGCTCCAGGACCAGCCGGGCCAGGGCGGGGTGGTCGCCGAGCGGGGCGGAGGTCAGGGCTCCGCCGGCTGCGGCGGCCAGGCGGGCGAAGTCCCCCGGTGCGGTGAAGTAGGAGGCGACGGCGACCCGCGGGTGGCCCTCGGCGGTGAGTTCGGCGACCCGGGCGGCCACGCTGGGGCCGCCCGCCGCCACGTATCCCGGCCGGACGGTGACGCCCAGGCGGGCCGCGAGCAGTTCGGCCTGCGTACCGGTGTCCCGGGCGGCGTCCTGGTCGCGGGAGCCGGAGGCGGCCAGGACCACGGGCTCCCCCCGCCAGCCGGCCGCTTCGAGGCGGTCGGCCAGGGCCTCGGTGAGCAACGGGTCCGGTCCGAGCGGCGGGGCGCACTCCCCCGCCAGGTGCGGTGCGGCGGACAGCGTCCGGGGGATGTCCGTCTTGCTGTGGTAGCCGCGGCTGAGCAGCAGCGGCACCAGGACCACCCGGCCGCTCAGCTCGTCCAGCACCTCGGGCAGCAGCGGGTCGTTCAGGCCGAGGTGTCCGAGCCGGATGTCCAGCTCCGGGCGGGCCCGCCGCAGCCGGGCGTGCAGCCGGCCGAGTTCGGCGGACGCGGCCGGGTCGTGCGAACCGTGCGCCACCAGCACCAGGGCCGGGCGGCGGGCCGCGTGCAGCACCCGCAGCGGGGCGAGACGGCCGGGAAGCTGTGTGGTGGTCATACCGCCACCTTGCCGGACCCCTGTTTCGGCCCGGTTGCCCGCCGGTCACGGTCGGTTTCCCCGCCCTCATCCGGAGGGCCCGCGGGGGTGAGCGCGGCCCGCCACCCGGTCTCGATGCTGGTGACGCGCCCGTACGGCCTGCGGTCTGCGGGGCGCGATCCGCGACTCACGGCCGGTGGTTCACGGCCGGTGGTTCACGGGCAGCGTTCTGCTCGGGCCGGTGCTTCTGGCGTCCTGGCCGCTCCGGGCTGCCGGGGGACGCGCACGGGGAGCGGCGGTGCGGTGCGGGGTCGGCCGTCCCCGGTGGGTGCGGTGGACGTGGCGGGGAGGGGGAGGGCGGTGGGGACGGCGGCCGACCACGGTGCGGCGGGGACGGCGTCCGGTTCCCAGCCGTTGCCGCGCAGCGTGGCCGCCGTGGTGGGCGTGTCCGTCCCGGTGGCGGAGCGGGTCGGCTGCTCCCCCTGCTCGTCGAGCAGCATCAGCGCCTCCCGGTGGGCCAGCGGGTCGCCCGCCTCGGCGGCCCGGCGGTACCACTCCACGGCGTGCTGCGGCCGGCGGCGCTCGGCGAGCATCCGGGCCGCCGCGAGCAGGGCGTCGCGGTCGCCCTCGTCCGCCGCCCTCCCGTACCAGGTGAGCGCGTCGTCGATCCGGCCCCGGCTCTCCAGCATCTCGGCGGCCTCCCGGACGGCCGGTCGGTCGCCGCTGTCGGCGAACCGCTGCACCCAGGCGACGGCCCGGTCGTCGCAGGTCGCGCCGGACAGCATCCGGGACGCCTCGCGCAGCCGCTCCGGCTCCGGGCGGTCGGTGGAGCGCAGCAGCAGGGTCGCCTCGAAGAACCGGCCGGCCTCCTTGAGCAGTTCCACCGCCTCGTCCAGCCGCACCGGCCCGGGCCGGTCGGCGGCGGGGGCGGGCACCGGTGTGCCCGGGCCGGCGCCGGGACGACCAGGGTCGGCCTGACCGCGGGTGGCCGGTACCAGGTGCGGCGCCGGGTCGGTGGGTGCGGGCGGCTGCGGTGCGAACCGGCCGAGGCCCGGGGCGAGCGGAGCGGTGGCGGCCGGGGCGGGCACGGCGGGACGGCCGCCGGCCGCGAGGGCACGCCGGTACCAGCCGGCGGACTCCCGGGCGCGGCCCAGTTCGCCGAGCAGGCGGCCGAGTTCGCGCATCGCGTAGACGTCGCCGCGAGCGGCGGCGCGTTCGTACCAGCGGACGGCGCGGGTGCGGTCGCCGTGCCGCTCCAGCAGGTCGGCGGCCTGGAAGAAGGCGGCCTCGCAGCCGGCTTCGGCCGCCTTCCGGTACCACTCCAGCGCGCCGTCCGGGTCGCCGTCCCGCTCGCACTGCTCGGCGCGTTCGCGCAGGGCCTGCGGGTCGCCGATGTGCGCGTACCAGGGCAGGTTGCCGTACTGGCCGTGCCGGGCGAGCAGGGCCGCGGCCTCGTGCCAGGCGCTCTCGTCGCCGGACCCCGCCGCGCGCTCGTACCAGGCGGCGGCCTCGTCTATCCGGCCGGCGGCCTCCAACGTCCGGGCCGCCTCGTGCACGCCGGCCGCCGTTCCCATCGCCCAGGCCCGCTCCCACCAGGCGACCGCCCGGTCGATCCGGCCGGCCGCGGCACAGAGCCGGGCGCAGTCGGCGGCGGCCTCGGGGTGCCCGTCGGCGGCGGCCCGTTCGAACCACTCCAACGCCTGGTCGGGGCGGCCGAGTTCGACGAGCAGGCGGCCGGCCCGGTGGCGGGCGGTGGGGTGGCCGGACCGGGCCGCCTCCTCGAACCGGTGCAGCGCCGGTGCGATCTCGCCGTGCCGGCCGAGCAGTTCGGCGCCGCGGCAGTGGGCGTCGGCATCCCCGTGCTGGGCGGCCCGGTCGTACCAGTCGACGGCCTGGGCGAACCGGCCGTCCCGTTCCAGCAGTTCCGCCGCCCGGACGGCCGCCTCCGGCACGCCCCGGTCGGCTGCCGCGCCGTACCAGTCGGCGGCCTCGGCGGTGCGGCCCGCTTCGGCGAGCAGGTCGGCGCCGGCCGACAGCGCGGTGGGGTCGCCCGCTTCGGCGGCCGAGGCGCAGAGGCCGACCGCGATCCGGGTGAGCCCCCTGGTGGCCGCCGACCGCGCGAGGGCGGACCGGTCGGCGGGGTGGGCGTACCGGGCCAGGCACTCCCACAGCCCGGCCGGGACGGTGCGTCCCTCCCGCTCCGGCCGCAGTTGGCGCACCAGGGCTTCGGCGATCCGCACCTCGGGCCCGCCCGCCGTCGCGGCCCGGGCCGTCTCCGCCCCGCGGGTCGCCGCGACGCCGTACGGTGCCCGGTCGGCGGCGGGCCGGCCGTCGGTGGTCCGGTTGCCGGTGGTGTCGCCGGTCGTCAGGAGCGCGCCCGTTCCGGGGACCGCCTTGCGCAGGTAGGCCAGCCCGTCGGCCACCCAGCCGGGGCGGAGGGCGTTGCGCTCGCGGGACGTCAGGTAGTGCGGGGCGGACGCGGCCAGCAGCGCCGCCGGCAGGACCGGGCGGTGGCCGAGGCGGACCGCGTCCAGCGCCGCGTCGACGACGGCGCGGGCGGCAGGTGGCGCCGAGCGGTAGCGGTTCACCAGCCGTGTCCCGGCCGGGCCCGGACCGCCTGCGGTGCCTGCGCCTGCGCTCCGGCGGACGCCGCCGGTGCCGACGGCCGCCGTCGACCGGACCCGGTGGCCCGCACCGTCGGCACCCCGGACGGTCACCGAGCGCCGTACGGACTGGCAGGGCGTGCCGCCGGTCGGCTCGTGCGACGGGCGGTCGGTCTGCGACTGGGTGAGCTGGGCCCGGAGGCGGTCGGCCTCCAGCAGGGCGGCCCAGTAGCGGGCGGGCCGCACCGGTCGGCCCGCGGCGCGGGCCAACTCCCCGGCGACCAGGGCGAGTCGGTCCGCCTCGCGGGGCACCGAGCGTCCGGACAGCCAGCCGTGCAGGGTGGACGGGCCGATGCCGCCGATCCGGGCCAACCGTTTCTGGGTGATCGTCCGGCCGCCGGCCCGGCGGGCCTCGGCCCAGAGCAGCAGGAGTTCGCGCAGCACCGCGGAGTGGGCCGCCCGGCCTCTCATCTGCACGTCTGTTGTCATGCCAGCTCCCGGCCGGACTCGGACCGGATCTTCGAATCCGCTCCCCTGCGTGCAGGGTACGCACTCCCGTACCCCCTCGTACCGAGTTCTCCGCGAATCGCGTCCCGGATCGGCGGTCCCGCCCCGCGCGGGGCCGGCACCTGCTAAGGGGACCCGGCCGGGGAGGCCCGGGCCGGGCCGGGGAGCGGCCGCTCTCACAGCCGGTGCCCGGTGTCGCTGAGGCCGAAGTTCCGGCGGTGAAACAGCGCGGCACCGGTCGGGAAACACCCCCCGCGCATGCTCGGTGCCACGACAGCGACCGGGTCACGGGCCATCGGAGGCCCGCCCGGTCGGGCCTCCGGCGGGACCGGAGGTGCGCCGCACCGCGGGCCGACCGCGGCTCGCCGGCGCCAGGTCGGCCCGCCAGCTCCGACTGCCACCGTCCGGAGCGCGATCTCGGAGGGACTTCCCGATGACCACCACCAAGCCCACACTGCTCCTGGTCGGCTACGGCATGGTCGGCCACCGCTTCCTGGAAGCCCTGGCCGACACCGGGGCGGCCGCCCGCTACCGGGTCGTCGTCCTCGCCGAGGAGCCCCGGCCCGCCTACGACCGGGTCGGCCTGACCTCCTACTTCTCCGGCCGGAGCGCGGACGACCTGCTGCTCGCCGAGGAGGGATTCACCGATCGGCACGGGTTCGAGGTGCACCTCTCCTCCCCCGCCGTCTCGCTCGACCCGGCGGCCCGGACCGTCACCACGGCCGCCGGGCGCACCCTCTCCTACGACACCCTGGTGCTGGCCACCGGCTCCTACCCCTTCGTTCCCCCGGTGGACGGCCGGGACGCCGAGGGGTGCTTCGTCTACCGCACCATCGAGGACCTGCAGGCGATCGAGTCCTACGCGGCCGGGGCCCGGGTCGGTGCGGTGGTCGGCGGCGGCCTGCTCGGGCTGGAGGCCGCGGGTGCGCTGAAGGGCCTCGGCCTGGAGACCCACGTGGTGGAGTTCGCGCCGCGCCTGATGCCCGTCCAGGTCGACGACGCGGGCGGCACCGCACTGCGGCGGACCATCGAGTCGATGGGCGTGGTCGTACACACGGGCATCGGCACCAAGGCGATCACCGTCGCCGAGGGGCGCGCGGTCGGCATGTCCTTCACCGACGACTCCGAGCTGGCGACCGACCTGGTGGTGTTCTCCGCCGGGGTCCGCCCCCGCGACCAGCTGGCCCGCGAGGCCGGTCTGACGGTCGGTGAGCGCGGCGGCATCGCGGTCGACGAGCACTGCCGGACCTCCGACCCGCACGTCTTCGCCATCGGCGAGTGCGCCCTCGCGGTGGACGGCCGGGTGTACGGCCTGGTCGCCCCCGGCTACGAGATGGCCGTCTCGGTGGCGCGGCAGCTCGCCGAGCAGGCCGCGCAGCCGTTCACCGGCGCGGACCTCTCCACCAAGCTCAAGCTGCTCGGCGTCGACGTGGCCAGCTTCGGCGACGCCTTCGGCCGGACGCCCGGCTCGCTCGACGTGGTCTACTCCGACTCCCGTTCCGGCGTCTACAAGAAGCTGGTGGTGACCGGCGAGGGGGCGCTGCTCGGCGGCATCCTGGTCGGCGACGCCTCGGCCTACGCCACGCTCCGCCCGCTGGCGGGCACCGGGCGGCCGCTGCCCGTCCCCGCCGAGTCGCTGGTGCTGCCGGCCGGCGCGGACACCGCCGTCTCGCTCGGCAGTTCCGCGCTGCCCGACGACGCGGTGATCTGCAGCTGCAACAACGTCACCAAGGGCGCGATCCGGGCGGCGGTCACCGATCACGAGTGCACCACCGTCCCCGAGGTGAAGAAGTGCACCCGGGCGGGCACCAACTGCGGCTCCTGCGTGAAGCTGCTCGGCACGATCGTCACGGACGAGCTGGAGGCCGGCGGCGTCGAGGTAGACCGCGGTCTGTGCCCGTGCTTCGCCCACACCCGCGCCGAGCTCTACGAGATCGTCCGGGTCAAGCGGGTCGCCACCCACCGCCAGCTGCTCGCCGAGCACGGCCGGGTGCCGGAGGGCGCCGAGGGCTGCGAGGTCTGCAAGCCGACGGTCGCCTCGATCATCGCCTCGCTGGCGCCCGAGCTGGAGGCCTCCGGGCACATCCTGGACGGCGAGCAGAGCAGCCTCCAGGACACCAACGACCACTTCCTGGCGAACCTGCAGAAGAACGGCTCCTACTCGGTGGTGCCGCGCATCCCCGGCGGCGAGATCACCCCCGACAAGCTGATCGTGATCGGCGAGGTGGCCCGGGAGTTCGGCCTCTACACCAAGATCACCGGCGGTCAGCGGATCGACCTGTTCGGCGCCAGCGTGGACCAGCTGCCGATGATCTGGAGCCGGCTGGTCGCGGCCGGCTTCGAGTCCGGCCACGCGTACGGGAAGTCCCTGCGCACCGTGAAGTCCTGCGTCGGCTCCACCTGGTGCCGCTACGGCGTGCAGGACTCGGTCGCCATGGCGATCCAGCTGGAGCTGCGCTACCGGGGTCTGCGCTCGCCGCACAAGCTCAAGTCGGCGGTCTCCGGCTGCGCCCGCGAGTGCGCCGAGGCCCGCGGCAAGGACTTCGGCGTCATCGCCACCTCCAACGGCTGGAACCTGTACGTCGGCGGCAACGGCGGTGCCACGCCCCGGCACGCCGACCTGCTCGCCCAGGACCTGGACGACGAGCAGCTGGTCCGCCTGATCGACCGGTTCCTGATGTTCTACATCCGCACCGCCGACCGGCTGGAGCGCACCTCCGCCTGGCTGGAGCGGATCGAGGGCGGTCTGGCACACGTCCGCGAGGTGGTGGTCGAGGACTCGCTGGGCATCGCCGACGAGCTGGAGTCGCTGATGGCTCGCCACATCGGCGACTACCAAGACGAGTGGGCGGCGACCCTGGCCGACCCCGACCGGATGCGCCGGTTCGTCTCCTTCGTCAACGCCCCCGGAGTGCCCGACCCGAGCATCCGGTTCGTCCCCGAGCGCGACCAGGTCAAGCCCGACCTGGTGCTGCTGGCCAGCGCGGAGCAGTTGCTCGCCGCCCTCGACTCCGACCGTTCCCCGTTCCCGGCCGCCCGCATCCTGGAGGAAGCCCGATGACCGCCACCGCCTCTGCCACCCGGATCGAACTCCTCTCCGCCTCCGGCTGGTCCCCGGTCTGCGACTGGGACCTGCTGGTGCCCGGCCGCGGCATCGCCGTCCTGCTGCCGGACGGCCGCCAGGTGGCCGTGTTCCGCGACGGCAACGACCGCCTCTACGCCGCCGACAACCGCGACCCGTTCACCGGCGCGTACGTCCTCTCCCGGGGCCTGCTGGGCTCCACCGCGGACGGCCGGATCTACGTGGCCTCGCCGCTGCTCAAGCAGCGCTTCGACCTGGTGACCGGGGAGTGCCTGGACGACGAGGACGTCCGGATCGCCGTCCACACGGTCCGCGCCGCCTGATCCGGCGGACTGCCCGGTCCGGCGTGCTGCCCGACTGACCCCGTCCCAGGTCTCGTCCCTGACCTCGTCCCCGTCGTCCCGCCGACGGGGACGAGGTCAGTGCTGCTGTCCGAGCGCGGCCAGGACGGCGGCGGCCATGCCCTGCTGCCCCTGGGCGTTCGGGTGGATCGGGGCCAGCCCCTGCCCGGCGGCGAGGGGCTCTATCCAGCGGGTGCCGGCGGCCTCGCACATGTCGTGCCCGGTGGACGGGGCGTAGGTGTCGACGAAGGCCACCCCGGCGGCCTCGGCCCGCTGCCGGAGCATGCCGTTCAACTGCCGCTCCTGTTCGACGACGAAGCCGATGTCGGCGCCCGAGATCCCGTCGCCCAGGGTCTCGGCGCAGAGGGTCGGGTCCTGCGGCAGCAGGGCCGGGTACCCGACGAGCAGCACCCTGGCCTGCGGGGCCCGCCGTCTGACCTCGTCGAGGGCCGCGGTGAGCCGCTCGCCGGTGTCCGTCATCCGCCGCTGGACCTCGCCCTGCCCGGCGCCCGTCGTGTAGTACGCCCGGCAGGGCGCGGCGTCGCCGTGGCCGGTCAGGCTGTGCCGGACGTTCTCGACCGCGCAGCGGCCCAGGACGTCGAGGAAGCCGGCGTCGTTGCCGCCGATCCCGAGCGTCACCAGCCGGGTGGCCGCACCGAGCGCGGCCAGCTGCGGCGGGTTGGTGCCGTCGTCGGTGCGCTGGGCGGCCGTCAGGTCTCCGGTGCGCGCGCCGCTGCAGCTGACGTCGGTGAAGTCCTTGAGGTCGAGCTGCCGGGCCACCAGGGACGGGTAGTTGGCGCCCGAGCGGCCGCAGCCCTGCGGGGCTCCGCCCTGGGGCGGGATCCGCAGGCCGGCGGTGTAGGAGTCGCCCAGTGCGACGTACGGGCCGGTGACCGGGGTGGCGGAGGGCGTCGGCGAGGCCCGGTCGGGCTGCGGGGCCGGGGATGTCTTCCCCGCGCCGCACCCGGCGGTGCCGATCAGGGCGGCCCCGATCAGGGCCGCCGCCGCGGCCCTCCTCCGGTGGCGCACCTACTCGGCGCCGCGCTCGTGCTCGGCCAGGAACTCCTCGAACCTCCGGCCGAGTTCGTCGGCCGAGGGGAGGTCGCTGGACTCGGCGAGCAGGCTCTCCCGGTCGACGGCGCCGGAGACCGCGTCGTACTGGCCCTCCATGCCCTGGATCGCCGAGCGCAACTCGCCGTCGCCCTGGGAGAGCTGGTCCTCGATCTCGGCGTAGACCTCGTTCACCCGGGCGCGCAGTTCGCTGCCGGGCAGGACCAGGCCGGTCGCGGACTGGACGGCCTCCAGGATCGTCACCGCGGCGGCCGGGTAGGTCGAGCGGGCGATGTAGTGCGGCACGTGGGCGGCGAAGCCCAGCACGTCCTGCCCGGCCTCGGTGAGCCGGTACTCGACCAGGGCCTGGGCGCTGCCGGGCACCTGGGCCTGGTCGAACCACTTGGGGTGGCCGGCCGCCAGGTCGACCCGGTTGCCGTGCGGGGTGAGGCCGACCGGGCGGGTGTGCGGGACGCCCATCGGGATGCCGTGGAAGGAGAGCGCGAGCCGGACCTCGAACCGCTCCACCAGGTCGCCGACGGCGGCCGCGAACAGCTCCCACTCGGTGTCCGGCTCGGGGCCGGAGAGCACCAGGAAGGGCGCCCCCACCGAGTCGCGCACCAGCTGGAGCAGGATCTCCGGCGGGTCGTAGTCCGTCCAGCTCTCGCGGTCGAAGGTCATCGCGGGGCGGCGGGCCCGGTAGTCGACCAGCCGGTCGTGGTCGAACCTGGCCACCACCTGCGGGGACCCCTGCTCGAGCAGGTGTGCCACGACCTGGCCGCCCGCCTCGCCGGCGTCCATGAAGCCCTCGAGGTGGTACAGCAGCACCAGGCCGGTACCGGCCTCGGCGGCGGCCCGCGCCGCCGCCAGGGCGGTCACGCCCTGGGGCTCCAGCTCGTACAGCTCCTTGGGATCACGCACGGCGCACCCATCCCCGTTCCGTCTCGTCGTCTCGGAATGCTTTCGGATCTGATCTGTCCAGCGTGCGGGGGCCCGTCGACATTCCCGCCCCCGCACGAGTCTTCACGCCGTCTCTGGAATCCTCTCACCTCCTGGCAAAGCCCCTGGTCGCGGGCGTGGCGCCCGGCTCGGCCGGCCGGGCGGCGGAGCGCCCCGGCGTGCCGGGGGGAGCCGTACGCCCCCGCTGGCGCGCCGCGAAGTGACGCACCGCCTCCGGGCGGGTATCGTCCTCTCGCTGCCTCGCATCGTCGCGTCGTCGCGCCACGCCGTCTGTCACGTCGTGGGCCACGCCCCGGTCCGTTGCGATGCCAGCCATCCAACGCGCACCTTGCCTTCACCTGGCCGCCTGCTTCGCTTCGTGATCTCGTTTCTCTCTCGGCCATCTCGCGGACGCACACTGTCCCGTCGCTCATCCCGCCGGATCGGTCCGTCGACCCGTGTCCGTACCGGCACCGCGCTGCCCGCCTCCGGGCTGCCGTCCCTCCGCACGCCCGAGCCTCTGGCGTAGCGCCCCCGGGCGGCCGTTCCCCCGGGGCCGGGGCGATACGACCACTGCCCGTTCACCGCGAACCCGGTGCGCGGGCCCCGACGACCGCCGAAGGACCGAAGGATCCGTGCCCGTACCCGTCACCCTCTACGGCCGCACCGTGCGGCTGGAGCCCCTCGCCGAGCACCACGCCGCGGCCCTGGCCGTGGCCGGCTCCGAGGACCGTACGACCTACGCCTTCACCCCCGTTCCGCACGGCCTGGAAGCCGCCCGGGAGTACATCGCGCGTGCCCTCGCCGATCGGGCGGCGGGCCGGTCGATGCCGTTCGCCACGGTGAGCACCGCCGACAACCGGGTGGTGGGCTCGACCCGGTTCCTGGAACTCGACTACTGGCAGGGCCCGCTGGTCTGGCCGCCCGCGCCGGGCGTCCCGCACGGCGACCCGCTGGAGGCGGTGCCGGACGCCGCGGAGATCGGGAACACCTGGCTGTCCCCGCGGGCGCAGGGCACCGGCATCAACACGGAGGCGAAGCTGCTGATGCTGCGGCACGCCTTCGAGGTGTGGCGGGTGCAGCGGATCTCGCTGCGGGCCGACGCCCGCAACACCCGCTCCCGGGTCGCCATCGAGCGGCTGGGCGCCACCTCCGAGGGCGTCCGCCGGGCGCACTCGCGCGGTCTGGACGGGGTGGTCCGGTCCACCGCGTTCTACTCGATCCTGGACGAGGAGTGGCCCGCCGTCCGGGACATCATCGAGCTGCGGATCGCCGCCGCGACCTCGCCCAGCGCGCCGGACCCGGCGCCGCTCAACCAGGAGTGCCTTAGACACGGCAGCCCCCTGGTCGCCGATCCGATGACCGGTGACTCCCTGATGCCGGCCGCCTGAGCCGGCCGACCGGTCCGTTCCGGTCTTGCTCGTCCCGGCCCGGGGCGGGTGCGCGACGTCGGCGATATCGCGCACCCGCCCCGGGCCGGTTCTCCTCCGGGGTTTCTCGGCACTCTGTCGAGTTGTCAAGGAGCGCGGACAGCACGGGGGTTCGGCCCACCTCCGCTCCTGGGTGTGATCCTGCTGACACTGCGTCGGCCCGCTCCACCCTCCGCCCCGGCTCAGCCTCCGGCCCCGGCCCCGTCCCCGTCCGTGCTCCCATCCGGTGCGGACGCGGAGCCGGCCGCCTCCGCGGCGGCGGCCATCTGCTGGAGCGCCCCGAGGTGCGCGGCCAGCACGGCACGGCCCTGCGCCGTCGCGGAGATCCAGGTACGGGGCCGCTTGCCGACGTAGCCCTTGCGGGCCCGCAGGTAGCCGGCCGTCTCCAGACCCGCCGCGGTCTTGCTGAGCACCGAGTCCGAGACCTGGCAGTAGTCGCGGACGACGGAGAACTCGGCTTCCTGGCATCCGCTGAGGAAGGCCAGGACGGTGAGCCTGGTGGGCTGGTGGAGTATCGGGTCGAGCCCGTTCACCGCTCGCTGCTCATGCTCTGCTCCTTGACCTCTCGATTGGCCATCGTGATGACACCCCAGACGGCCAGGCCCGCGACCACGCCGGCAGCGGCCATGGCCCACCCCTGGTCGTCGGTGGCCAGCCAGGTGACGAGCCAGGCCAGCACCGCGGCCAGGATCGTCAGGCCGAGCGCCCGCAGGACGTTCGGCGGGACCTTGACCTTCTCCAGCCGCGCGGCGACGCCGCTGGAACGCATGGCCACCCGCACTATCGCCGCCAGCACCGCCACCAGGCCGGCCGCGCACAGCGGTATCAGCCACTGCGCCTGCCGCTGGAAGCTCTGCCCGATCGCCGCGCAGTAGACCGCGAGGGCCGCGCCCACCCCGGGGCCGTACCACCAGGGCATCGGCGCCGGGCGCCGGGCGGCGGCCTGCGCGCGCTCGGCGAGCGCCAGTGCCTCCGCGGGCGTGAGCCCCTCGGACTGCTCGTGCGCGTGCTGCTTGTCGTCAACCATCGGATCCCCCGAGCGGACATGCCGTCGGATCCGGCCCGCTGCCGGATCAAGTGCTACCACTCTGGCACATACTTTCCAGGTGGGAAAGTAATTTCCCGACGGACCGTCAGCGGGGTGCTCAGCAGCGCGGATCGATCTCCTGGAAGGTCGCGTAGTGGTCGGCCGTCCAGTACTGCTCGCCGACGCCGCCGGTGACGATCCGCCTGGTCCCGCGGTCGTCCGACCCCGGCGTGACCACGGTGAACTCGTGGTAGTAGCCGCTGCCCTGGCGGGGCAGCCGACTCTCCCGGTTCTCGAAGACGATGCCGTCGGAGCGGTACGGGTAGGGGCCGCCGCGGGCAATCAGGCCGAGCGTGTCGAGGGCCTGCGCGGGCAGCTTGCTGCGGCAGACGTCGGCCAGCGCCGAGCTGGTGGGCACCCAGCTGCCCTGGGCCGAGGGCGACTTGGCCGGGGCCGAGGGCTTGGGCGCGCTCGCGGCGCCGCGGCCGGCAGTGGCGGACGCGCCGGACGGGGACGGCGCGCTGCTCGCGCCGCCCGGGTGGTTCCCGCCGTTCAGCAGGACGGCGACGCCGGCGGCGATGCCGAGGAGGACCACGGCGACGAGGCTGATCAGGCGGTTTCGGCTGTTCATGCCCTCAGCCTGCCGCACCGGCTCACCCGGACGGCGGTACGGCACGCACCCGGCGGGCGGACGGTGGCGGGCGAGGGACGGCCGGCGATCGGCGTCGGCAATCGGCGGTCGTGCCGGGAAACGCCGCCAGGGCGGGGACGGACGCCGTTGTCCGTTCCCGCCCCGGCTGCTCCGTACGGCGGCTCTCCTGCGCCGAGCTCCGCCGTACGCCCCTCCCCTTCGGAGGGGTGCGGTCAGTGAACCGCGCTGCTTCGTGTCAGCGCGAGTCGCTTCCCGCCGTCTCGATGGCGGCGCGGCCTGCCTCCAGGCGCGCCACCGGAATCCGGAAGGGAGAGCAGGATACGTAGTCCAGCCCCACCTCGTGGAAGAAGTGCACCGACTCCGGGTCGCCGCCGTGCTCGCCGCAGACGCCGAGCTTGAGGTCGGGGCGGGTGGCCCGGCCGGCCTGGGCGGCGTTCTTGACCAGGGCGCCGACGCCGTCGCGGTCGATGGTCTCGAACGGGCTGACCCCGAAGATGCCCTTCTCCAGGTAGGAGGTGAAGAAGGACGCCTCGACGTCGTCGCGGGAGAAGCCCCACACGGTCTGGGTCAGGTCGTTGGTGCCGAAGGAGAAGAAGTCGGCGGCCTCGGCGATCTGACCGGCCGTCACGGCGGCGCGCGGCAGCTCGATCATGGTGCCGAGCTTGATGTCCAGGCTGACGCCGGTGGAGGCGGCGACCTCGGCGAGCACCCGCTCGCACTCGTCGCGGACCAGCTCCAGCTCCTGCACGGTGCCGACCAGCGGGATCATCACCTCGGGGCGCGGGTCTCCGCCGGCCAGCTTGCGCTCGGCCGCGGCCTCGGCGATCGCCCGGACCTGCATGCCGAACAGGCCGGGGATGACCAGGCCGAGGCGCACGCCGCGCAGGCCGAGCATCGGGTTGGCCTCGTGCAGCCGGTGGACGGCCTGGAGCAGCCGCAGGTCGTTCTCGTTCGGGTCCTTGCGGGCCTCGGCGAGGGCGACGCGCACCGACAGTTCGGTGATGTCGGGCAGGAACTCGTGCAGCGGCGGGTCGAGCAGCCGGACCGTCACCGGGAGCCCGTCCATCGACTGGAACAGCTCCAGGAAGTCGCCCTTCTGCAGCGGCAGCAGGCTGGAGAGCGCGGCCTCGCGGTCCTTGTCGTTGTCCGCCAGGATCAGGTGCTCGACCTCCTTGCGGCGCTCCTCGCCGAGGAACATGTGCTCGGTGCGGCACAGGCCGATGCCCTGGGCGCCGTACCGGCGGGCGCGGTTCGCGTCCTCGGCGTTGTCGGCGTTGGCGCGCACCGCGAGGCGGCGGCGGCCGTCGGCGTGCGCCATCAGCCGGTGCACGGCCTGGACCAGCCCGCCCTGGACGTCGGCGCCAGCGTGGATGGTGCCCTCGAAGTACTCGACCACCGGGGACGGCAGCACCGGGACCTCGCCCAGGTACACCTTGCCGTTGGCGCCGTCGATGGAGACCACGTCGCCCTCGTGGACGACCTGGCCGTCGGCGGTGGTGAACTTGCGGTTCTTGGTGTCGACCTCGAGCTCCTCGGCGCCGCAGACGCAGGTCTTGCCCATGCCGCGGGCCACCACGGCCGCGTGCGAGGTCTTGCCGCCGCGCGAGGTGAGGATGCCCTCGGCGGCGATCATGCCTTCGAGGTCGTCCGGGTTGGTCTCGCGGCGGACCAGGATGACCTGCTCGCCGGAGCGCGACCACTTCACCGCGGTGTACGAGTCGAAGACCACCTTGCCGACCGCCGCGCCGGGCGAGGCCGCGATGCCGTACGCGACCGGCTTGGTCTCGGAGGTGGGTGCGAAGCGCGGGAACATCAGCTGGGCGAGCTGGCCGCCGGTGACCCGGTGCAGCGCCTCGTCCAGGTCGATCAGGCCCTGGTCGACCAGCTGGACGGCGATCCGGAACGCGGCGGCGGCGGTGCGCTTGCCGACCCGGGTCTGCAGCATCCAGAGCTTGCCGCGCTCGATGGTGAACTCGATGTCGCACAGGTCCCGGTAGTGGTTCTCCAGGGTCTGCATGATGGACATCAGCTCGTCGTACGACTTCTTGTCGAGTTGCTCCAGGTCGGCCAGCTGGAGGGTGTTGCGGATGCCCGCCACCACGTCCTCGCCCTGGGCGTTCTGCAGGTAGTCGCCGTAGACGCCCTGGGTGCCGGTGGAGGGGTCGCGGGTGAAGGCGACACCGGTGCCCGAGTCCTCGCCGAGGTTGCCGAACACCATGGTGCAGACGTTGACCGCGGTGCCCAGGTCGTTCGGGATGCGCTCCTGCCGGCGGTACAGGCGGGCCCGGTCGCCGTTCCAGGAGTGGAAGACCGCGTGGATCGCCAGGTCCAGCTGCTCGCGCGGGTCCTGCGGGAACTCCCGGCCGGTCTCCCGCAGCACGATCGCCTTGAAGGTGGCGACCAGCGTCCGCAGGTCCTCGGCGGTGAGGTCGAGGTCGTTGGCGGTGCCCTTGGCGTGCTTGGCCTCGTCCAGCGCCTCCTCGAAGAGCTCGCCGTCGACGCCCAGCACGGTCTTGCCGAACATCTGCACCAGGCGGCGGTACGAGTCCCAGGCGAAGCGCTCGTTGCCGGACTGGGCGGCGAGCCCGGTCACCGAGACGTCGGAGAGGCCGATGTTCAGGACGGTGTCCATCATTCCGGGCATCGAGAACTTGGCGCCGGAACGCACCGAGACCAGCAAGGGGTTGTCGGCCTGGCCGAGCTGCTTGCCCATCTGCTGCTCGAGGGCGGCCAGGTGGCCGGTGATCTCCTCGTTCAGCGAGCCCGGTTCGGTGCCGGTCTCCAGGAAGACCTTGCAGGCGTCGGTGGTGATGGTGAACCCTGGAGGGACGGGGAGACCCAGGTTGGTCATCTCGGCGAGGTTCGCACCCTTTCCGCCGAGAAGATCCTTGAGGTCCTTGTTTCCTTCGGTGAAGGAGTAAACAAACTTCTGCTGCGCCGTCACGGGTCGCTCTCCTCGCACACGGTTGCCCTGACGCCGGAGAACATACCCATTTCGAAGGCCGTCTAGGGGCGTGAAGAGCCCGTCCGAGTCGCGGAGCAGGCGATTGGCCAGCAGATCTAATGCCCGGGCGGGCGTTTGCCTGCGTTGCTGAAATCGTCCGGATGACGCTAGCCATTGTTCAAGAATTGAACACAAGGCCACGTCCAGCTCACACGAACCGGACACACGGTGACGGCATTCGGTCCGCCACGTTTCCCCGGCTTGATTTCCTGCAGCCAGCGGCGGCGATCCACCGGAGGGCCCGTTCGGGAAGCGATCCGGACTTGTACACCTTGGCGAAGTCGACTGACTGACTGTCACTCGCCACGATATGTGGCCAGCATCACGAGCGCATCTCAGCTGACGGGCCGAGGAAACCTACGCCGAGCGTCGCTTTCCGTTGACGCTTTGGTCACTCCATGTTGCTAGATTTCGCCTTCAAGGAGCCCTGTTGTCCAGCTTGGACAATCGAGCTGGGACGCCCCGGCCAGGCTCGAACCGGGGCCGACCTCACCAGTTAGTACAGATCATCCGCCAGAGGTGTCCGATTCGGCGTCTTCGCTCAGCCGGGCGCACTCGTACGGATCGTCCAACCAGCCTTCGGGCAGGACCACCCGGTTGTTGCCGCTGGTCCGGCCGCGCGGACCGTCGGCGCCGATCGGCCAGCTCTGCTCCTGGTCGACCAGGGCGAGCGTCTCGGTCAGCTCGGCCAGCGAGCTGGAGCCGGCGAGCTTCACCCGCAGCTCGGAGCCGACCGAGAAGCCCTTGGTGTACCAGGCGACGTGCTTGCGGAAGTCGATGACGCCGCGGGCCTCGTCACCGAGCCACTCCCCCAGCAGCTGGGCGTGCCGCACCATCGCGCGGGCCACGTACCCGAAGGTGGGGCGGGCGTAGTCGACGTCGCCCTCGAAGATCGACACCAGGTCCTTGAACAGCCAGGGCCGGCCCAGGCAGCCGCGGCCGACGACCACGCCGTCGCACCCGGTCTCGCGCATCATCCGCACCGCGTCGTCCGCGGACCAGATGTCTCCGTTGCCGAGTACCGGGACGTCGGCCGGGACGGACTCGCGGAGCCGGGCGATGGCCGACCAGTCCGCCGTGCCGCCGTAGTGCTGGGCCGCGGTGCGGCCGTGCAGGGCGATCGCGGAGACGCCCTCCTCCGCCCCGATCCGTCCGGCGTCCAGATAGGTCAGGTGGCCGTCGTCGATGCCCTTGCGCATCTTCATGGTGACGGGCAGGCCGCCCGCGTTGGAGACCGCCTGGCGCAGGATGTCGCGCAGCAGGTTGCGCTTGTACGGCAGCGCAGAGCCGCCGCCCTTGCGGGTCACCTTGGGGACGGGGCAGCCGAAGTTGAGGTCGATGTGGTCGGCGAGGCCCTCCGCGGAGATCATCCGGGCCGCCTTGCCGACGGTCTCCGGGTCCACCCCGTACAGCTGGATCGAGCGCGGCTTCTCGCTCGGGTCGAACCTGATCAGCTGCATGGTCTTGGCGTTGCGCTCGACCAGGGCACGGGTGGTGATCATCTCGGAGACGTACAGGCCGCGGCCGCCGCTCTGCTCCCGGCACAGGGTGCGGAAGGGGGCGTTGGTGATGCCGGCCATCGGCGCCAGCACCACCGGGGGCCAGACCTGCATCGGCCCGATGTTCAACGGGGCGAACTCCGGGGTGCCGGGTGCTGCCGGGGTGGCCTGGGCGGTGTCGGGCGTGGTGGTCATGCGCGGCGGATCCTCATACGGGTAGGGCCCCAACGGCGGGCTTCCGGACTCTCCATTCTCTCCCACCCGCGGAACCCGCCGGGCCGGGGCGGCCGGGCAGCGGGTGACACGGCTGTGACGGCCGTCGGGCGGGGGCGGCCGGGGCGGCCAGGACCGCGGCGGCCCGGCCCGGGGTGGCCGGGCCCGGGGTGGCTCGGCCTGGGGTGGTCAGGGCTTTCCGGCCCGGTTGATGGTGACGGTGCCGGAGGCGGAGACGACGTCGAGCAGCCGTGGCGAGTCGAGGTCCTGGAGGGACCGGTCGATCGTCTGACTGCCGCCGTCGCTGCTGAGGTCGATCCGGTACCGGCTGCGGTCGTCCGGCAGTTGCAGGAGCAGGTTTCCCGAGGCGAGGCGGGTGGCGACCAAGTCCGGTGGGCGGTCGTACTGCAGGGTGACCTGTCCGGAGGCGGCGGACAGCTGGGCCTCGGGCGCGCTCAGCCCCGTACCGATGATCTGCCCGGATCCGCTCTTCGCCCAGATCGGCCCGCTGATCCTGGTCAGCTGGACCTGGCCGCTGCCGGTCTCCGCCGAGACGCTGCCCGCCACGCCTTCGATCTCCGTCTGCCCGGAGCCGTTGCGGGCGTGGACCGCGGTCGACGGCGGGACCTGGACGGCCAGGGAGACCGGGCAGCCGCCCGTGAACCGGGCCTCCGGGCAGTCGACGGAGATCGACATCCGGCCCGCGGCGATCCGTACGTTGACCGCGGGTCTGCGCAGGGCCCAGCCGAGCTGTTCGACCAGCACCACCCGATCGGTGCCGCCGGCCCGGACGGTGACGTGGGCCGGGCCAGAGTCGATGTCGAGCTGGCCGATCGCCTCGAAGTACGTCCGCTCCCGGGCGGTGTCCCGCTGGATGAGGGACGCCCCCGTGACGGCGACGCCTGCCAGGAGCACGCAGGCCAGGGCGAGCACGCCGATGAGCCGCCAGGCCCGGCGCTCGCCGGGGCTCGGTTCGGCGGGCGGGCCCGGCGGCCCCGGGACCGGCAGCCGACGGGCGAGTCGGCCCGGCTCGGGAACCGTCGGCGGCTCCGGCGGGGCGGGTCGCGTCATTGGCTGACCTCCAGGAAGCGCAGCACCGCGAGCACCCGCCGGTGGGTGTCCTCGGCGGGTGGCAGGTCGAGCTTGGTGAGGATGGAGTTGATGTGCTTGGAGACGGCGCTGTCGCTGACCACCAGGGATTCGGCGATCGCGGTGTTCGAGCGGCCCTCGGCCATCAGCGCCAGCACGTCCCGCTCGCGGGGCGTCAGCCGGTGCAGCGGATCGCGGTCGCGGCGCAGCAGCAGCTGGGCGACCACCTCGGGGTCGAGGGCGGTGCCGCCCCCGGCCACCCGCTGCAGTGCCTCCACGAACTCGTCCACGTTCGCCACCCGCTGTTTGAGCAGGTAGCCGACGCCGCTGGTGTTCTTGGCCAGCAAGTCCGCCGCGTAACGCTCCTCGACGAACTGGGAGAGCAGGACGACGGCGGTGTCGGGCCACTGCTGGCGGATCATCAGCGCGGCCCGGACGCCCTCGTCCGTGAAACCCGGGGGCATCCGGACGTCCGCGACGACGATCTGCGGGCGGTGCTCCTCGACGGCGGCGAGCAGCGTCTCGGCGTCCCCCACCGCGGCGGCGACCTCGTAGCCCTCGCTCTCCAGCACCTTGACGATGCCGATCCTCAGGAGGACCGAGTCCTCGGCGATCACAGCTCGCATGGCAGCTCCATGGTGATGGTGGTCGGGCCCCCGCGGGGGCTGGTGATGGCGAACGATCCGTCGACCGAGGCGGCGCGTTTGCGCAGGCCGGCGAGGCCGCTGCCGCGGCCGGCGTCCGCCCCGCCGATGCCGTCGTCGGTGATGGTGATGCGCAGCCGGTCGGCCACCCGGCGCAGGGCGAGGTCGACCCGGGAGGCCCGGGAGTGCTTGGCGGCGTTGGCCAGCGCCTCGGAGACCGTGAAGTAGGCGACCGCCTCCACGGTGGGCGCTATGCGGCCCGGCAGGTCGACCGTGAGGTGCACGGGGACGGGGCTGCGGGCGGCGATGCCGGAGAGCGCCGCGTCGAGCCCTCGGTCCTCCAGCACCGCCGGGTGCAGGCCGCGGACCAGGTCGTGCAGTTCCTTGATGGCGGCCTGGGCCTCCTCGTGCGCGGCGACGATCACCTCCATGGCCTCGGGCGGGAGGTGCTTGAGGGTGCGCCGGGCCAGGCCCAGGTTCATCGCCAGCGAGACCAGGCGCTGCTGGGCGCCGTCGTGCAAGTCCCTTTCGATGCGGCGCCGTTCGGCGTCGGCCGCGTCCACCACGTCGACCCGGCTCCGGGCCAGGTGCTCGACGCGGCGCTCCAGCACCTCCGCCCGGTTGGGGCCGAGCAGGGCCCGGACCGCCCACAGGTCGACAGCGGCGAGCAGGGCGACCAGCCAGGGCGTGGCGGCGAGCAGGAACAGGCCGCCGATGGTCGCGGCGGTGCCCGTGACGGCCCAGCCCGGCCCGGCCTGCAGCGGGTTGTCGGGCGGCAGCAGCCACACCCAGCCGAAGAATCCCAGCAGCACGGCCGACGTTCCCCAGAGGCCGAGCACCAGGGCGGCGCACATGGTCTGCAACGGGGCCACCAGCAGGTGGTGGGTGGCCTGGCGCCACGTCAGCCCCGCGAGGAGCCGGACCAGCCACGGCGCGCCCGGCGGGACCCGGCCCGGGATCTCCAGCCCGCGCAGGGCGCGGACCCGGCTGCGCTGGGCGACCGTCAGCAGGTCGAAGAGGACCACGAGCAGGGCCAGCCCCGGCAGCAGGGCACCGCCCGGGAGGTTGAGGACGATCATGCAGGGCAGGCCGAACGGAAGGCCGGCAGCCAGGAAGAGCGAATCCCGCCGCGTGCCCGCGGACCACGGCGTGCGCGCGGACACGGCGGCACGAACCGTGGTGGCCCGGGCCTCGACGGCCCGGGCCGTGGTGGCTCCGGCCGCCCGGCGCGGGGGCGTGTCGATCTTCGACTGGAACATGCGGATCAGCGTAGAGGCCGTCCGATCTCGGCTTCCATGGCGTGGGCCTCCGTCTTTGGGGTGTAGCTGGCTACACCCCAAAGACGGAACCGCGCGCTACCGACAAGATCCTTCCGCCGAAGGATTCTTGACGGCATGACGAATACGAACCTGATGCGTTGTGTCCGTGGCCCGCTCGCTCCCGCCCGGGCGGCGGTCCCCCAGTTCTCCGATGTCGATCACGAACTGCCCTGCACGGAAGACGAGTTGGGGAAGGTCGCCGAGGTCGGCCCGTGGTCGGTGCGGCTGCGGGCGGGCCGCCGACCGGCCATGGAGGTCTACGAGCACGGCGAGCTGCTCGATGTCGTGGTCGAGTCCTCGCTCGGCGGCGCCGGATTGCGCGGAGCCCGGCTCGGCCGGGCCGGAGCCCCGGGGGAAGGACCTGTCGTGTGCGCCTGGGGCCGGCTGCCACCCTGCGGGGCTCCCCCACCAGTGCGTTTCCTCACCGGCGGGCTGCGGCGGCGGGCCACCGATGCCGCGACCGTACGGGTGGTGGGCCGGTTCTGGTTCGCCTCCGCCACCGGGGGATTCCGCTGGGCGCAGTTGTCGGCGGCGTGCTGCGGCGTGGAGCACCAGGAGTCGGGGAGGGTCGCATGAGCGCGCTCGCTCCCGGGCTCTCCCGGGCCGGCGGTGGCATCGTCGTCGCGGGGCGGTCCGCCCGTGCGGTCCGACGGGCCGGGTGGCTGCGGGCGGAGGTGCTGTTCCTGGGCTGCGGGCTGGTCCTGCTGCCCTGGTCGGCGCTGCTGGCCGTGCTGCCCGGCGGCCGCCCGTGGGCGGTGCTCGACCTGGTCGAGTCGGCGGCCCTGTCGGCTGCCGCCGCGTGCCTGCGGCAGGGCCGGAGCCCGTTCTGGCCGGCCGGGTTGGCGGGCGCCCTGCTGGTCACCGACGCCGGGTGCGACCTGGCGACGGCTGCCGACGGCTCCGAATTGCTGGTCGCCCTGCTGATGGCGGGGTGCGCGGAGCTACCGCTGGCCGCCGCGTGCTGGTCGGCGGCGGCCCGACCGGGGGCCGTTTGCGCGGGGTCCGTCAGCGACGGGCCAGTCGGCGTGGGCGGCGGCCCGGTGCCGGTGGCCGGGCAGTGGCGCAGGTTCCAGGTGTTTCGGATGCTCGGGGCCTTCCGGCCGTGTGCCGTGGCCCCGGTACCGGTGGGCGGCCCGCCCACCGGGTTCCTCAGGAAAGGAGTGTCAGTGCAGACCATCCAGCTGACGGCGCGATCCACGGGGATCGTTTCCGCGTCTCCGGCGGACCGGATGTACACCGGGATGTCGAGCCGGTTGCGGGTGACCGCGACCGGAAGCGGGCCGGGCGGTGGCCCGGCCGCCACGGCGACAGGGCGTTCCATCAGTACGCTCCCGGCCGCGACGGCCGCCGGGATCCGCCGCCCTGACCACCCGGCGCGGTCGAACGACCGGGTACCGAACGCCGGATCCCGGCCCCGGGCCTGCCCCGGCCGGGCGCGCCGGGCAGCATCCGCCGCCCCGAGAGCGGCGGCCGCCTCCTCACGGCGCAATCCCGGGCTGCGGCAGCCCGCCACAGCGCGCCCGACCTGCTTCCGGGAGTTGCGCTCCCGGAAGCTCCGCCAGAACGCGGCCGGCTCGACCCGTCGCTCCACGCCGGGAGGTTGAGCGCCGTACTGGCACACTCCCGCAGCAGGACGTCCCAGCACCAGGAGGATCCGGCAGCCCTCCGGGCCCCGGGTACGCCTGGACGACGACCCGGTCTCGGGTTGAAAGGAGCCGCTCCGCCCTGTCGATGACCTCGCAGCCCGAGCTGCCGTCGATGTGAACACGCCCTTCCCACCCGCATCTTCCGTTCCTTGACATCTTCACAGTGCGATTTGCCCTGCCGCCCATCGACCCCGCTCCGGCTATCGGCTCCCGCCCCGGGTGCCGCGCTGGCCGCCGGTGCGGGGTGTGGTCGGCAGGCACTCCGCCCCGTGTCTGGGAACGCAGGCACAGCATGGGGCGGGCGAAGGAGGGCCGGAACGGCGGCTGCGCTTTCGGTGGCGGGCGGGTATCGCAGCAGGTGGCCGCAGGAAAAATGGCAGGTCCGGCGGGCTGGGCCGGTGCGAGGATGAGGGCATGACGACGAACCCGACCAGCTCTCCGAGCGAGGTGCGCACCCTCGAGCAGTTGACGGCCGCGGTCTCGTCCGGGGCGCGCCCGAAGTACCTGCACTTCTGGGGCCACCAGCCGCAGCGGGACGGGCAGATCGGGTCCGGCGCGCTCAGCCAGTGGTGGCCCTCCCCGTTCACCGTCGACGGGGTCCAGTACCGCACCGCCGAACACTGGATGATGGCCGGGAAGGCCCGGCTGTTCGAGGACGAGGAGGTCGTCCCGAAGATCCTCCGGGCACGGACGCCCGCGGAGGCGAAGAATTTGGGACGCCTGGTCAAGGGGTTCGATGAGGACCGGTGGGTGGCGCACCGTTTCGAACTGGTGGTGACTGGCAGCACCGCGAAGTTCGAACAGGACGAACAGCTCCGCACGTACCTGCTCCGCACCGGCGGCCGTGTCCTGGTGGAGGCCAGCCCGCTCGACCGGATCTGGGGCATCGGGCTCGCGGCGGACGACGAACGGGCCGGGTCCCCCGACCGGTGGCGGGGGTTGAACCTGCTCGGTTTCGCGCTGATGGAGGCACGGTCACGCCTGGCGAGCTGACGACCCATCAACTATGGAAGTTAGTGAGGGAGTTGCGCATTCTCCCGGCAAGTTGGTTGATTCGAACCGAAGTTGGCCGAAATTCACGAGTTGCACCGGCCTCCCGCGCCACACCGGCCACTCGCATCTCCAGCCCGAAAAGGTTAAGACTTGCTCCCGTAACGTGGCCGCCGTATGGCAGCGCCAGGATGGCCACCAGTCGTTGTGTTCGGAGGCCAGTCGGGTGGCCTCCATGGAGAGGTCGGGCGGGGCGCGATGACCGTACGCAATTCGGGGCCGGATTCGGTCGATGTCCAGATGCTCAGAGCAGAGCTGGACGAACTCCTGAGAGCGCGGCAGTTCGCCGCGCAGCGCGAGCGCAGACTCGCCGAGGCCGTCCGGGCCGGCCATGAACCCGATCACGCGCCCGCGTACGGCCGACCGCCCCAGCAGCCCGATCCCGAACTGGTGCGACAGCTCGCCCAGGCACAGACCCTCCGCGAAGGACTCGGCGCCCGCTGCCTCGAACTGAGCGACCGCCTCCTGGCAGCCGAGGACCGACAGTTGGCCGGGCGGCTGGCCGGCCGCTCCGCCCCCTCCCCCGCACCGGGCCGCAGCCCGGAAACCTCCGCCCAGGACTTCTGGGCACCGGGCCCTGCCGGACCAGCCTCTCCCCTGGTGCCTCCGCAGCGCTCGTTCCCGACCGGGGCCCGCTTCGGCGGAGGCCCCGGGTCGGGCCCCGCCCATGAACCGACCGACCCGACCGCCACCACCGCTCCGCCCACTATTCCGGCCACCGACACCCCGCCGCTGCGCGGCGCCCGCTTCCGGGTCGGTCGTCCTCTGCGCGCAGCCCGGAGGAGCGAGGAGCACACCAACGCCGCCCAGCACCGCCCTGGCGCCGGCGAACACGACACCGCCACCCGCAATGGCGGGCCTAGCGTCCGAGCGGAAGAACCCACCGGCACCTCATGGGCCAGAGCAAGCGCGCCGGGCAAGGGACTTGACGATGCCCCGGCCGACAGCGCAGTCCGCCCGCGCGCAGGGCGCAACACGACCGGGAACAGCGGAGCGGGCACCGCACCCGGCAGCAACAGCACCGCGGTCCAGGGCTCAGAGACCGGCCCAAAGGCGACCGCATCAGAGAACGGGCCGCGCGCCCGGACGGGCGCCGAGCTGGTTGCCCTCGCCCAACGGATCACCGACCTGCATCGGCAGGGAGCAGTGCACGAGTCCGCCGCCATCGTGGCGCAGGTGGCACTGATGATCACGCCGTCCGACCTGGCCGGGCTGGCCACGCTGCTGCGAGCCCAAGGACCGGCCGGTTCCTCCACCTACCTGGCCCGGTCGGTGGCCTCCGGCTCCCCGGAACACGCAGCGGCCGCCCTGGCGGAACTGCGCCAGGAAGGGCTGGTGGACGAGGCCGCGGACCTGTTCCACACCCTGTGGTCGGTGAGCGCCCAGGCCCTTCCGGCGCTGCTCGCGGCCCTGGAGCAGTCGGGGCAGTCGGCCGACGGGCAGACCCTGCTGTGGGAGCGGGCCTCCGCCCCTGCCGGTGAACTCGCCGAACTGACCGGGCACTTGCGGGCATCCGGGCGCTCCGACGACGCCCGCCACCTCCTGCGCCAGGCGGCGGGACGACCGCTCAAGGAGGTCGCGGCGATCGCCACCACGCTGGACGAGGAGTCGGCGACCGCGCTGATCGGCGAGTTGGTGCGACTGCGTTCGGCGAGTGACGTCGGACAGTTCGCGGCCGCGATCCAGGGTTCGGCGGAGCTGTACGACGCGCTGCTGTTCGCCGCCGACGACCTGGAGGAGAGCCGGGCCCGCAGCGCGTTCGCCGCCCTGCGTACCGCGGGTCTGCCGACCGAGCCGGCGCCCCGGCCGCGGTCGAAGTCCCGCCAGCGCCGCTGAGCGGGCCTTCGCAAGACCCCGCGTTCCCATCCCCACCTCACGAACAGGCATGCCTCGCAAGGTAGTTGCCCGTACAGGCACGGAACGCCGAACGGCCGGCGGGACGCCCCCGGAAAGGGGCGGCCCACCGGCCGGACGAAGAACTGCGTTCCCGCTTGCGGCGCTCGGTGTCAGCAGCCGATCAGGCGGGCGCCCAGGTAGGACTTCACCTGGTCGAGCGACACGCGCTCCTGCGCCATGGTGTCACGCTCGCGGACGGTCACCGCGTTGTCCTCGAGGGTGTCGAAGTCGACGGTGACGCAGAACGGGGTACCGATCTCGTCCTGGCGGCGGTAGCGCTTGCCGATCGCCCCGGCGTCGTCGAACTCGACGTTCCAGGCGGAGCGCAGGTCGGCGGCGAGGCCGCGGGCCTTCGGCGAGAGATCGGCGTTGCGGGACAGCGGGAGCACCGCGACCTTGACCGGGGCCAGCCGCGGGTCGAGCCGCATGCCGACGCGCTTCTCCATGACGCCCTTGGCGTTCGGCGCCTCGTCCTCGAAGTAGGCGTCGAGCAGGAAGGCCAGCATGGCGCGGTTGAGGCCGGCCGCGGGCTCGATGACGTACGGGAAGTACCGCTCGTTCGCGTCCTGGTCGAAGTACTTGAGGTCCTGGCCGGAGTGCTCGCTGTGCACCGTCAGGTCGTAGTCGGTGCGGTTGGCCACGCCCTCCAGCTCGGAGAACTCGCTGCCGCCGAAGTTGAAGCGGTACTCGATGTCCACCGTGCGCTTGGCGTAGTGGGACAGCTTCTCCTTGGGGTGCTCGAAGAAGCGCATGTTCTCGGTCCGCAGGCCGAGGTCGACGTACCAGTTCCAGCGCTGCTCGAGCCAGTACTCGTGCCAGGTCTCGTCCTCGCCCGGCTTGACGAAGAACTCCATCTCCATCTGCTCGAACTCGCGGGTGCGGAAGATGAAGTTGCCGGGGGTGATCTCGTTGCGGAAGCTCTTGCCGACCTGGGCGATGCCGAACGGCGGCTTCTTGCGCGCGGTGGTCTGGACGGCGCGGAAGTTGGTGAAGATGCCCTGCGCGGTCTCCGGGCGGAGGTAGGCCAGGCCGGCCGCGTCCTCGGTGACGCCGAGGTGCGTCTTCAGCATGCCCGAGAACTCCTTGGGCTCCGTGAAGGCGCCCTTGTTGCCGCAGTTCGGGCAGTTGAGGTCGGCCAGGCCGTTGGCCGGGAGCTTGCCGTGCTTGGCCTCGTAGGCCTCTTCCAGGTGGTCGGCGCGGAAGCGCTTGTGACAGGAGAGGCACTCGGTCAGCGGGTCGTTGAAGGTCGCAACGTGGCCGGAGGCCTCCCAGACCTCGCGGGCGAGGATCACCGAGGAGTCGATACCGACGACGTCCTCCCGAGCGGTGACCATCGCGCGCCACCACTGGCGCTTGATGTTCTCCTTGAGCTCGACTCCCAGCGGACCGTAGTCCCAGGCGGCACGCGTACCGCCGTAGATCTCGCTGCAGGGGTAGACGAAGCCACGGCGCTTGCTCAGGCTGACGATCGTGTCGATCTTGTCGGCGGCCACAGTGCTCTCTTCAGTACGACGGCACGGTCAGGGCGCGGCTGGTTGCGCGCGCCCGAATAACTCAGGGTACCGGGGATGCGGGGGCGGGGTTCAACTCGATAGTGGCACGGACGGGCCGCCGGGTGGCTGTACCGGGAGTGAACAGCCGTGCGTTCTCCGGCGTGTTGGAGGTCGCGCGGTGAAGGCGCGGCGCCCGGTCGACACGGGAGGCGACGAGGGCGCCCGCGGTACGCGGTACGGGACGGGTCCACCCAATGCAAGTTGACAATCATTTCCAGATAAGATGAGAATGGTTGTCATGAAGATTCGTCGCCCGTCCCCTTCGATAGCCCTCGCCGCCACCGCCCTCGCCGGATCACTGCTGCTCTCCGGCTGCGGCGGTGTCAGCAGCGCGGCGGGCAAGGACGGTGGAAAGCTGGACGTGGTGGCCTCCTTCTACCCGATGGAGTTCCTGGCCCGGCAGATAGGCGGGGAGCACGTCAAGATCACCGACCTGACGGCCCCGGGCGTGGAGCCGCACGACCTGGAACTGACGGCCAAGCAGGTCGCGGCCGTCCAGCGGGCCGACGCGGTGGTGTACCTGAAGGGCCTGCAGCCGACCGTGGACAAGGCCGTCGCGCAGTCCCACCTCAAGCACGTGGTGGACGCGACCGCCGCCTCCCCCCTGGTGGACCACCACCTCGACGAGGGCGGGGAGGGCGAAACCGAGACGCCCGGCGGCGAGAGCGGGCACGAGCACAGCGGCGTGACCGGCGACCCGCACATCTGGCTGGACCCGGCCCGGTACGCGGCGGTGGCCCGCAGCGTGGGCGCCGAGTTCGCGGAGATCGACCCTGCCAACGCCGACGACTACCGGCGCAACACCGACGACCTGGTGACCCGGCTGAACTCCCTGGACCAGGAGTTCAAGGACGGCCTGGCGAACACCACCACCCACACCTTCGTCACCAGCCACGCCGCCTTCGGCTACCTCGCCGACCACTACGGGCTGGAGCAGGTCGCCATCAACGGGGTCGACCCGGAGGCCGAGCCCACCCCGTCCCGGATGGCCGCGATCCAGCGCGCCGCCAAGGACAACGGCGCGACCACCGTCTTCTTCGAAGCCCTGGTCAGCCCCAAGCTGGCCGAGACCGTGGCCGCCGACCTGGGCCTCAAGACCGCCGTGCTCGACCCCCTGGAGGGGATCAAGGAGCCGGACCGCAACGACTACTTCTCCGTCATGCGGCAGAACCTGACCAACCTGCGGGCCGCGCTCGGCGCCAGCTGAGCGGACCTGGGCGAGCGGCGAGAGCAGAGCGAGGAACCACCATGAGCGCTGTCATTCCCACGACAGACTCCGACCGGCCGTACCCGGCCGCCGCCGGGGGCGCCGACCGGAACACCGGCCGGGACACCGACGAGAACACCGACCAGAGCACCGGCGAACACACCGACGAGAAGACCCGCAGGATCTCCGGCGGACGCACCGGGAGCGACACCGGGGCGGCGGTCGTCGGGCTGCGGGGAGCGGTCGCCAGCGTCGGGGGGCGGCCGGTGCTGCGCGGCGTCGACCTCACCGTCCGGCCGGGCGAGGTGGTCGCCCTGCTGGGCGCCAACGGGTCCGGCAAGTCCACCACCGTGAAGAGCGTGATCGGTTCGGTGCCACTGGACGGGGGCAGCCTGGAGCTGTTCGGCCGGCCGTACCGCAAGTTCCGCGACTGGCACCGGATCGGGTACGTGCCGCAGCGCACCACCGCGGCGGGCGGGGTGCCCGCCACGGTCCGCGAGGTGGTCTCCACCGGGCGGCTGCCGCAGCACGGGCTGCTGCCGTTCCGCCGCAAGGACCGGGCCGCGGTGGACCGGGCGCTGACCGCCGTCGGCATGCTGGACCGGGCCGGTGACGGGGTGGCCCACCTGTCCGGCGGCCAGCACCAGCGGGTGCTGATCGCCCGCGCGCTGGTCGGCGTGCCCGACCTGCTGATCATGGACGAGCCGATGGCCGGCGTCGACGTCGACAGCCAGCAGGTGCTCGCCGACATCCTCCGCAACGAGGTGGAGCGCGGCTGCGCGGTACTGCTGGTGCTGCACGAACTCGGGCCGCTGGAGCCGCTGATCGACCGCGCCGTGGTGCTCCGCGACGGCTGCGTGGCGCACGACGGACCGCCGCCCCGGAGCGTCGGCCAGCACGCGCTGCCCGGCCACGACCACGTCCACCCGCACGCCGACGACCACCACCGCACCACCCAGGGGCTACTGGCATGATCGAGATGTTCCAACCCGACTTCATGCAGCGGGCGTTCCTCGCCGCCGTGCTGGTCGGCGTCACCGCGCCCTCGATCGGCATCTACCTGGTGCAGCGCCGACAGGCGCTGATGGGCGACGGCATCGGGCACGTCGCGCTGACCGGCGTCGGCCTGGGCTTCCTGTTCCAGGCCAACCCGATGTGGACGGCGGTGCTGGTCTGCGTGCTCGGCGCCGTCGTGATGGAGCTGGTCCGGGCCCGCGGCAACCAGCGCGGCGACATCGCCCTGGCGATGCTCTTCTACGGCGGCATGGCCGGCGGCAAACTGCTGGTCTCGATGAGCAGCCAGTCCGGCGCGGGCAGCCTGGAGAGCTACCTGTGGGGCTCCATCCTGTTCGTCTCCCCCGGTGACCTGGTGGTGATCGGCCTGCTCGCGGCCGTGGTCATCGCGGTCACCGTGGGCCTGCGCCGCCAGCTGTTCGCGGTGTGCCAGGACGAGGAGTTCGCCCGGGTGACGGGCCTGCCGGTCCGGGTGCTGAACCTGCTGCTCGCGGTGATGGCCGCGGTCACCGTGACCGTCGCCATGCGGGTGGTCGGCCTGCTGCTGGTGAGCGCGCTGATGGTGGTCCCGGTGGCGGCCGCCCAGCAGCTGACCCGTTCCTTCGCGGCCACCCAGGCCACCGCGATCGGCGTCGGCGTGGTGACGGCGCTGCTCGGTGTCGGCACCTCCTACCAGGTCGACCTGCCGTCCGGCCCGACCATCGTGTTCCTGGCCATCCTCACCTTCGCGCTGTTCAGCGCGATCGCCGCACCACTGGCCCGGCGACGGCACCGGGCCTCCACCGAGCACGGCCCGGCGGTCTGCGACGTGGTCCTGCCCGGCCCCGCCCATGCCGGCACCGCCACCGCCACCGCCACCGCCACCGCCACCGCCACCGCCACCGCCACCGCTGAGGATTCCTCCGGCGGTCCGGGAACCGCGGGAGGCCCGGCCGCAGTCCTGGAGGGGACGGGGCCGGTCCGGGCACCGGCAGGGGCGACGATCGATGCACCGCTGTCGGGGGAGTCGCTGTCAAGTCGGGGGCTGGCACAATGATGTGCGAAACCACCCGATCAGCAGGAGGACCCACGGTGACCACCGCAGGCCCGTCGCCGCGCGCGCGATCGACTCGGCAGCGCACCGCCGTCTCGGCGGTCCTGGACGAGATTGAGGATTTCCGCAGCGCGCAGGAACTGCACGACATGCTCAAGCACCGGGGCGACTCGGTGGGTCTGACCACCGTCTACCGCACGCTGCAGTCCCTCGCCGAGGCCGGCGAGGTGGACGTGCTGCGCACCGCCGAGGGCGAGGCGGTCTACCGGCGGTGCAGCAGCGGGCACCACCACCACCTGGTGTGCCGGCACTGCGGGGCGACCGTCGAGGTCGAGGGCCCGGCGGTGGAACGCTGGGCCAACGCGGTCGCCGCCGAACACGGGTTCAGCGACATCGCGCACACCCTGGAGATCTTCGGCACCTGCGGAGAATGCGCCGCCAAGCAGCAGCAGGAGTAGGCACCGCCCCGGCCGGGCGGCGAGCACCGCCACCCGGCCCGGACGGCAGCGAGGGCCCGGATCGGAGCAGTCCGATCCGGGCCCTCGCCCGTACTCTCCGCAGCCAAGCCAGCCCGCGCGCCCACCCGCCCGCGCGCCCGGCCTGCGCGCCCGGCCCGCGTGCCTGGCTCGTCCGCGCCCACCCGCACACGCACCCGCGCCCGACCGGCACCGCAGACCCGCCCGGCCGGTCAGCGCTGCGGCGGGACCTCGGCGCCGACCTCGACGCCGACCTCGTTGGGGAGCGCACCGCCGAAGCGGCGGTCGCGGCGGGCGTACTGCTCGCAGGCGCGCCACAGGTCGCGGCGGTCGAAGTCCGGCCAGAGCACGTCCTGGAAGACGAGTTCGGCGTAGGCGGACTGCCAGGCGAGGAAGTTGGAGGTGCGCTGCTCGCCGCTGGGGCGCAGGAACAGGTCGACGTCCGGCATGTCGGGGTAGTACAGGTACTTGGCGAACAGCTTCTCGTTGACCTTCTCCGGGTTGAGCTTCCCGGCGGCGACGTCGCGGGCGATGGCCAGCGCGGCGTCGGCGATCTCGGCCCGGCCGCCGTAGTTGACGCAGAAGTACAGCGTCATGGCGTCGTTGTTCTTGGTCTGCTCCTGGGCGACCTGGAGCTCCTGGACCACGCTCTTCCACATCCGCGGCATCCGGCCGACCCAGCGGATCCGGATGCCCAGGGCGTCCATCTCGTCGCGGCGGCGGCGGATCACGTCCCGGTTGAAGTTCATCAGGAACTTCACCTCTTCCGGGGAGCGCTTCCAGTTCTCGGTGGAGAACGCGTACAGCGAGAGGTTCTTGACGCCGATCTCCAGGCAGCCGCGCAGCACGTCGAGGACGACGGCCTCGCCGACCTTGTGGCCCTCGGTGCGGGGCAGGCCGCGCTCCTTGGCCCAGCGGCCGTTGCCGTCCATGACGCAGGCGACGTGGTTGGGGACCAGTTCGGACGGGATCTTCGGCGGCTTGGCACCGCTCGGGTGCGGGGCCGGGGACTCGTACGTCCGCTTGCTACCGAACAGCCGTCGCGCGACCATGCTCACTTCTCCACGTATCTCATCGAGCGGATACCCCGCTCCAGGTGCCACTGCAGGTAGGCGGCCACCAGCCCGCTGCCCTCGCGCCAGTACCGCGGCTCGCAGCCGTCGGCGGTCTGCCAGTCTCCGGAGAGCAGCGCGCCGAGCAGTACCAGTGTCTCAGGGGAGGGTACGGCACTTCCCGGCACCCGGCAGTCGCCGCACAGCACGCCGCCGGCCTGGAGCGAGAAGAACCGGTTGGGGCCGGGCAGTCCGCAGCGGGCGCAGTCGGTGAAGCTCGCGCCGTAGCCGTTGACGGCGAGCGAACGCAGCAGGAAGGCGTCCAGCACCAGGTGCGCCTGGTGGGTGCCGGCGGCCAGCGTGCGCAGGGCGCCGACCAGCAGCAGGTACTGCTGGACGGCGGGCTGGCCCTCGTTCTCGGCGAAGCGCTCGGCGGTCTCCAGCATCGCGGTGCCGGCGGTGTAGCGGGTGTAGTCGTCGACGATCCGGGCGCCGTAGGGGGCGATCGTCTCCACCTGGGTGCACAGCGGCAGGGTGCGGCCGACCAGTTCGCTGCCGCGGCTGAAGAACTGGATGTCGACGTGCGAGAACGGTTCGAGGCGGGCGCCGAACTTCGACTTGGTCCGGCGCACCCCCCGGGCCACCGCCCGGACCTGGCCGTGCTGGCGGGTGAGGAAGGTGATGATCCGGTCGGCCTCGCCGAGCTTCTGGGTGCGCAGCACGATGCCGTCGTCGCGGAAGAGACTCATGGTGGAACCCATTGTCCCGCACCCCGCCGACAGCCCGGCCGGCCGAGGGCCCCGGCAGTGCGGCGCGCAGCCGTGAACCCGCACCGGGGTTGTGGGGCTTTCACCCGTGCGGTGCGGGACACGGCGGGCCCGGGAGGGGGGAGTTCGGGCCCGGCTCGTGGGTGGTGCGGAGGACGAGTCGTGGGTGGTGCGGAGGACGAACGGTCAGTGCGGGCGGTCAGCGCCGGGCGGTCAGTGCGGGGCGCGGGTGGCCGCTTCCAGCAGCCGGTCCACCTGCGGGGCGGTGAGGCGCAGGCAGCGACCGATCACGGCAAGCGCGGCCCGCTCCTGCGGGAGGTAGCGGCCGTCGGCGAGGGCGACCATGGCGCCGAGGGTGAGCAGGCGTTCGCGGCCCTGGACGGCGAGGTGCGGGGCGAGCGGTTCGAGCGCGGCGTGCAGTTCGACGGTGAGTCCGCCGCCCTCGACGTCCACGTCGAGCGGTTCGCCGCCGCCGTGTCCGGAGAGCGCGGCCAGCGCGGCCAGCACCTGGGCCTCGCCGCAGTCCTCGAACCCGGCTTCCTTGATCACCGCGCAGGCGGCCTCCCGCCCGCCGCGCCCGGTGGTGCCGCCGGCGGCGAGCGCGGCCAGGGCGATGGTGTACTGGGCGTCGCGGAGCATCCCGCCGAGCCGGACCGAGGTCAACTGGTCCAGGGCGTCGGTCCCGTAGCGGCCGCGGCAGGAGGTGCACTGGACGCTGCGGGCCACGCCGCCGAGCGGCAGCACCGGCGTCCCGAGCAACCGCAGCCACCGCCGGCCGTGCTGCCGGCGGTAGTTGCGGTCTCCACCACAGCCCGGGCAGAAGAATTCACCGAGGACATCCGTCCGCCACCGAGGGCGAACACCCCACAACCCTGTCACGGCGCCACTCCCCAGACATGGCAGGCGGCCTGCACATCAATGGGCAGGTCACGCGACCGGACGCCGGAGTCGTCCCACCGACCCCGGTTCCGGTTCGTCGATGTTGCCACGGTTACCGGCTCGTGTCAGCACCCTGAACGGGTGCCGAGGGGAAAATTTGTGACCGGGGCCACACGTGATCGACGGCGCCGCCCGGACGTTCGCCCGCCGGGCCGGCCCCCTCCTGACGCCCCGTCAATTCGCGCCGGTGGGAAGGGAGATCCGTCGGGAAGCCGCGGAGGGGACCCGCCGGTGGCGGGTCCCCTCGGAGCGGTGCGGGTGCCGGGGCGGGGTCAGTCCCGCTGGGCCGACCGGTTGACGGCGCTGACCAGGGCCTTCAGCGAGGCCAGCACGGTGTTGGAGTCGATGCCGACGCCCCACAGCACCTTGTCGCCGACGGCGCACTCGACGTACGCGGCGGCCTGTGCGTCGCCGCCCTCGCTCAGCGCGTGCTCGGCGTAGTCCAGCACGCGGACGTCCACGCCGATCGAGGCCAGCGCGTTGACGAACGCGGAGACCGGGCCGTTGCCGGTGCCGGTCAGGGTGACGGGGGTGCCGTCGACGACCGCCTCGGTGCTCAGCGCGTCGCGGCCGTCCTCGGTGGTCAGGCTGCGGGAGCCGCTCAGCGAGATCCGGCCCCACGGGTTGGCCGGGGTCGGCAGGTACTCGTCCTGGAAGACCGCCCAGATGTCGGCGGGGGTGACCTCGCCGCCCTCGGCGTCGGTCTTGGCCTGGATGATCCGGGAGAACTCGATCTGCATCCGGCGCGGCAGGTCCAGCTTGTGGTCGTTCTTCAGCACGTAGGCGATGCCGCCCTTGCCGGACTGCGAGTTGACCCGGATGACCGCCTCGTAGCTGCGGCCGACGTCCTTCGGGTCGATCGGCAGGTAGGGCACGCCCCAGGTGTACTCGGAGACCGGAACGCCGGCGGCGGCCGCGTCGGCCTCCAGGGCGTCGAAGCCCTTCTTGATCGCGTCCTGGTGCGAGCCGGAGAAGGAGGTGAAGACCAGGTCGCCCGCGTAGGGGTGGCGCTCGGCGACCGGCATCTGGTTGCAGTACTCGGCGGTGCGGCGGATCTCGTCGATGTCGGAAAAGTCGATCATCGGGTCGACGCCCTGCGAGAACAGGTTCATCCCGACGTTGACCAGGTCCAGGTTGCCGGTGCGCTCGCCCTGCCCGAACAGGCAGCCCTCGACCCGGTCGGCGCCGGCCATCACGGCCAGTTCGGCCGAGGCCACGCCGGTGCCGCGGTCGTTGTGCGGGTGGGTGGACAGGCAGACGAACTCGCGGCGCGACAGGTTCCGCGACATCCACTCGATCTTGTCGGCGTAGACGTTCGGGGTGGAGCGCTCGACGGTGGTCGGCAGGTTCAGGATGATCTCGCGGCCCTCGCCCGGCTGCCAGACGTCCATCACCGCCTCGCAGACCTCCAGCGCGTAGTCCAGCTCGGTGTCGATGAAGATCTCCGGCGAGTACTCGTAGCCGAAGACCGTCCCGTCGCCCAGGATCTTCTCGGCGTACTCCATCACCAGCCGGGTGCCGTCCACCGCGATGGCCTTGATCTCCTCCTTGCTCGCCCGGAACACCACCCGGCGGAACAGCGGCGAAGTCGCGTTGTACAGGTGCACGGTGGCCCGCGGCGCGCCCTTCAGCGACTCCACGGTGCGCTCGATCAGGTCCTCGCGGGCCTGGGTCAGCACCGAGATGGTGACGTCCTCCGGGATCGCGCCCTCGTCGATCAGCGAGCGGACGAAGTTGAAGTCGGTGGCACCGGAGGAGGGGAAGCCGACCTCGATCTCCTTGTAGCCCATCCCCACCAGCAGGTCGAACATCTTGCGCTTGCGGGCCGGCGACATCGGGTCGATCAGCGCCTGGTTGCCGTCCCGCAGGTCGGTGGACAGCCAGCGGGGGGCCTGCGTGATGACCTTGCTCGGCCAGGTGCGGTCCGGCAGGTCGACGGTGCCGAAGGGTACGTACCGCTGGAACGGCATCCCCGAGGGCTTCTGCTGCACGGTGGCGGCGGTGATCGGGGTCGGACGGTCGACGAACGCGCGGGCGACGGAGGACTGTTCGGTCATGGGTGAGGCTCTCGGCTTCCCTTGTCGAAGGCGGTCTGCGGTCGGGGGTGAGGACACCCGACTGGGCCGACTGAATGCGCCGCGAGAGATCACGCTGGGCGCAACACGACTCCCCGCGGCGAGGGGGCCGGCCTTGACTGGACTACAGGCCCTCGCCGCGGCAGCTAAGAAGAAGCAGCCGGATACGCATGATGTCGCCACTGTAACAAGACCGGACGGGCCCGCGCAGTGAGCCGGGCCACGATCCCACCCAGTGAGACGGCCCGGGCCCGCCCCGCGGAGCCGCCGAAAGCCCTGGAGCGCTGCGAGGAGTTGGTGAAAAGCCTCGGCAAACCCCTTCGTTGCGTAGCACACTGACAACCATGCGTATCCAGGTCACCCGCACCGGCGGGTTCGCCGGCCTGCTCCGGTATGCCGAGATGGACACCACGGAGCGGCCGGACGCCCCGCACGTGCACGCCCTGGCCCGGGAGGCGGTGGCCGGCGGGCTGCGCGCGCCCGCGTACGGCGTGCCCGACGGCTTCCACTACGAGATCACCGTCGACGGCCGCACCGTGCACTGCGCCGACCCGAAGCTCACCGACTCCCAGCGCGAGCTGGTGAGCCTGGTCCTGCGCGAAGGAGCCTGACCCCCGCGCGTGGGGGTCGCTCAGATCCACCCGTCCAGCGAGGCCAGGAAGCCCACCGGGTCGTCGCGGTGGATGCTGTGCCCGGCGCCCGGCACGGTGCGCACCTCGAAGCCGCGGCGGCGCAGCTCGGCGGCGTCCCCGTCCGGCACCAGGCCGCTGGGGTCGGCGAGTTGGACCAGCGAGGGGACGACCGGGGCGCCCGGCAGGACGGACAGCTCGGGGTGCGCCCACAGGCCGAGCGCGGTGTCGGTGTCCCAGAGCGCGAGCGCGGCGAGTTCGGCGTCGACGTCCTCGGCCGGCCAGTTCGGGTGCATGCTGGTGATGAACTGCCTGGTCCCGAAGCGCTTGAAGCCGATGAACGGCTCCGGCCCGAGCCCGGGGCGGTCGTACACGAAGGCGGGGTCGCTGTAGACCACCCGGGCGGGCTTCAGCTGCTCGACGGCCCGCCAGAGCGCCGGCGCGCCCATCGAGTGGCCGATCGCCAGGTCGGCCCCGGCGGGCAGGGTGTCGACCAGGTCCTCGGCGAACTGCTCGGGCCCGTACCGCTCGCGGGGCGTCGCGCCGGTGCCGCGCGGGGAGGCGCCGTGGCCGCGCAGGTCGACGGCGATCACCCGGTAGCCGCGGGCGGCGAGTGCGGGGCCGATCAGCCGCCAGGTCCGGTGGTCGGCCTGGATGCCGTGGACCAGCAGGGCGGTGTGCTCTCCCCCGCCCCACTCGTGGGTGTGCAGTTCCATCCCGGCCGGCCCCTCCCCGCTCGACGCCCCGTCAGAAGCCGAGCTTACGCAGCTGCTTGGGGTCGCGCTGCCAGTCCTTGGCCACCTTGACGTGCAGGTCCAGGTAGACCGGGGTGCCCAGGAGCGCCTCGATCTGCTTGCGTGCGGTGGTGCCGACGTGCTTCAGCCGGGAGCCCTTGGCGCCGATCACGATGGCCTTCTGGCTCTGCCGCTCGATGTACACGTTGGCGTGGATGTCCAGCAGCGGGCGGTCGGCGGGGCGGCCCTCGCGCGGGATCATCTCCTCGACCACCACGGCCAGCGAGTGCGGCAGTTCGTCGCGCACGCCCTCCAGCGCCGCCTCCCGGATCAGCTCGGCGACCATGGTCTGCTCGGGCTCGTCGGTGAGGTCGCCGTCCGGGTACAGCGGCACGCCCTCGGGCATCAGCTTGGCCAGCAGCTCGCCCACCAGCTCGACCTGCTGGTCGCCGACGGCGGAGACCGGGATGATCTCGGCCCACTCGATGCCGAGCTCGGCGCCCAGCTGGTGGACGGCGATCAGCTGCTCGGCGAGCCGCTTGGAGTCGACCAGGTCGGTCTTGGTGACGATCGCCACCTTGGGCGTCTTGCGGATCTCGGCGAGCTCCTTGGCGATGAACTTGTCGCCGGGGCCGAGCTTCTGGTCGGCGGGCACGCAGAAACCGATCACGTCGACCTCCGCCCAGGTGGTGCGGACCAGGTCGTTGAGCCGCTCGCCGAGCAGGGTGCGGGGCTTGTGCAGCCCGGGGGTGTCCACCAGCACGAGCTGCGAGTCGGGCCGGTGCACGATGCCGCGCACGGTGTGCCGGGTGGTCTGCGGGCGGTCGGAGGTGATCGCAACCTTCGTCCCGACCAGGGCGTTGGTCAGGGTCGACTTGCCCGCGTTGGGGCGGCCGACGAAGCACGCGAATCCGGAGCGGTACGGGGAGGAAGGGGCATTCATGGCACCCATTGTCCCCGATCCCCGGAGGCGTCCCGGTCAACGGGCGCGGGACGGCGTCAGCCGGTCTTCTTCCCGCCCCCGGTGATCGCGCCGACCAGGACGAGCGCCAGCAGGGTCAGGGTTCCGGCCAGCCACCACGGGGAGCCGGTCTCGTGCCAGCGTCCGAAGCCCATGACGCAGAGCAGCAGTCCGCAGAAGAACGCCGCGACGCCCATGTCCCCTCCCCGGGCTCCCGGGCTTCCCCGCTCCCCCACCGGGACCGGACCCTCGCCGGTGCGATTATCCCACCCGCAGGGTCCGCCACAAGGCCGGACGGGGCTCGCTCCCGCCCCGCTCCGGCCCCCTCCCGCCCCGCTCCGGCCCCCTCCCCGCCGCCGGGCTCACTCCGCCGCCGCGGCCACCTTCAGCACCCCGTCCGGGCCGGCCAGCAGCACCGGCGTGCCGGCCCCGCCCAGGTCCCGCACCGCGGCCAGGTCGGCCGCCGCCGGCGCGTCCGCCCCGGACACCACCGCGGCCGCCTCCAGGCCCTTCGCCCCGCTGGCCACCGCCATCGCCACCGCGGTCCGCAGCGCGCTCAGCTCCAGCGACGGCAGCGCCACCGTCCCGGCCACGTACGTCCGCCCGGTCTCGTCCCGGACCGCCGCCCCCTCGGCCACGCCGTTGCGGGCGCGGGCCGAGCGGGCCAGCGTGATGATCTTCTTGTCCTCGGGGTCCAGCTCGGAAATCTCGGTCATGGGCCTGAGCATAGGCCGTACCGGATCCGCCGACCGGAGCCGCTCAGTCCTTGGGCCGGACCCCTGAACTCAGCCCTTGGGCCGGACCCCTGAGCCCTGCCCTCGGACTCAGCCCTTGAGCAGCGCCCCCTCGCCCGCCGGCGCGAACGCGGCGAGCGCCGCGTCGATCCGGCCCAGCACCGCCGCGTCCAGCGCCAGTTCCGCGGCGGCCTGGTTCTCCGCGATGTGCGCCGGGGTCCGGCTGCCGGGGATCGGCACCACGTGCTCGTCCCGGTGCAGCAGCCAGGCCAGCGCCAGTTGGCCGGGGGTGACGCCGAGTTCCGCGGCGATCTCCCGCAGCGGGGCGTACCGGTCGTTGTTGGCGGCCAGGTTCTCGGCCGAGAACCTGGCCTGGTGCTGCCGGAAGTCGCCCTCGGCGACCTGCTGCACGGTGCCGGTCAGGAAGCCGCCGCCGAGCGGGCTCCAGGCCACCACGCCGACGCCCAGTTCGCGGGCGGCGGCCAGCAGTTCCGGGTCGATCGGCTGCCACATCGACCACTGGGTCTGCACCGCCGCCACCGGGTGCACCGCGTGCGCGGCGCGCAGTTGCGCGGCCGTCACGTTGGAGACGCCCAGGTGCCGCACCAGCCCGTCGGCGACCAGCTCGGCGACCGCGCCGACGGTGTCCTCGAACGGCACCTGCGGGTCCGGGAAGTGCGGGTAGTACAGGTCGATCACGTCGGTGCCGAGGTTGCGCAGCGACTGCTCCGCGTAGCCCCGCACGTGCTTCGGCTCGCAGTTGACCGCGAGCTCGCCGAACGCGAAGTTCACCGGGAAGCGGTGCGCCTCGGCGCCGTCCGGCACCCGGAAACCGAACTTGGTGGCGAGCACCACCTCGTCCCGGCGCCCCGCGACGGCCCGGCCGACCAGCTGTTCGTTGTGCCCGTCCGCGCCGTAGCCGTCGGCGGTGTCGATCAGCCGGGCCCCGGCGTCGATCGCGGCCCGCAGCGCGTCCTGTCCGCGCCGTTCGTCGATCTCGCCGTACATGCCGGGCGAGAGCACCATTGCCCCGAACCCGATCGGCGAGCTGGCCAGCGCTCCGAGCGTGCGCTCCGTCATCGTCGTTCCCCCTCCAAGCGGACTGCGGCCCAACGGATCTGACGATCCGTCGGGCCTGGAGGTCCCACTCTACGGCGAAGCGATCAGCGCCTCTCGGGTCGACGCCTCCCGCTCAGTGTCCGGTCGGGTTGGGCGGGCCGGGGCGGAGCACCTTCACCAGGGCGGGCGGGCCGTCCGGTCGGGCGGTGTCGCCGGGGTGGCGCCGCTTCCAGTAGGGGTTGTCCTGCGGCAGGTGGCCGCTGACCCGGCCGTACATGCCGAAGGTCAGGATCACGAAGCCGAACACGAAGCTGAAGATGACGTTGGAGATGTGGAAGGCGAGCCGGTTGGCGCTGGAGTCCAGCACCATCAGGCCGACGAAGCCGGCCAGCACGAACAGCACGCCCATCACCATGTTGATGTTGGAGGCGGTGTTGCCGCCGATCACCGCGCCCAGGATCAGGATCCCGCCGGCCACCAGCGACAGCACGCTCAGCGCCCCGTTGCTGGACAGGCCGATCACCTCCTTGCCCGAGGTGTCCAGGAAGCCCGGGCTGGCGCCGGTCAGCCCGAGGATGCCGAACACCACCAGGAACAGGCCGCCGAGGCCCGCGCCGTAGCGGTAGACGGTGCCGAGCCGGTGGTCGACCGGGAGTTCGTCGTGCAGTCTCATCAGGTCCTCCCCGCGTGGTCGGACCGGAGGAACGGCACCTCGTGGAGGTACAGCGACCCGCACTGCTGGCAGCAGTGCAGCCCGGTGCCCCAGG
Source organism: Kitasatospora sp. NRRL B-11411 (assembly GCF_000721345.1). Classification (NCBI taxonomy): domain Bacteria; kingdom Bacillati; phylum Actinomycetota; class Actinomycetes; order Kitasatosporales; family Streptomycetaceae; genus Kitasatospora; species Kitasatospora sp. NRRL B-11411. Next base: position 118,771 of record NZ_JOGH01000010.1, read on the forward strand.
CCTCCTCCGGCCTGCTCTCGGCGTCCGAGGCGAGCTCGGCGCCGCACATGCCGTGCGAAGGGTCGGTGTCACGGACCACGTGCCACCTGGCCACCCCGCCGGCCGGCCCGCTCGGGCCGTACTCCGCGCGCAGTAGATGTGCCATGTCTTCCACGGTGCGCACGCCCCGGGCGGCAAGGCAAACGGGCCCCGGGACGCACCGTCCCAACCGGCACCGCCGATCAGGACGGCCCGTCCAAGGGCCCGTATGGGGACGGCCCGTCCAAGGGCCCGTGGAAGCGCCGCAGGGCGCTGCACAAAAGCGGAGGGGCTAGGAGGCCGCCTGCTCGGCCTGCTCCTCGTCCGCCTCGGCGGCGATCCGCACCGGGGTGGCCACCACGGTGCCGATCCGGTTGCGCCGGCCCGCCGAGCTCTCGGCGGTCAGGCCGATCGCGGCCAGCCCGCTGCCCTCCGGCACCGGCACCTCGCACGAGGAGCCCGGGATCGGCACCCGGCCCAGGCACTTGGCCAGCAGCCCGCCGACGGTCTCCACGTCCTCGTCGTCCAGTTCGATCCCGAACAGCTCGCCGAGGTCCTCCACGGTGAGCCGGGCGGTGATCCGGTAGGAGCCGTCGCCGAGGTCCTCGACCGGGGCGATCTCCCGGTCGTACTCGTCGGTGATCTCGCCGACGATCTCCTCCAGGATGTCCTCGATGGTGACCAGTCCGGCGGTGCCGCCGTACTCGTCGATCACGATGGCGACGTGCGAGCGCATCTGCTGCATCTCGCGCAGCAGGTCGGCGGCGGGCTTGGAGTCGGGGACGAACACCGCGGGGCGCATCACCGAGTCGACCTGCTCGGACTCGGCGTCCCGGTTGATGTGGGTGCGGCGCACCAGGTCCTTGAGGTAGACGATGCCGACCACGTCGTCCTCGTTGTCGCCGACCACCGGGATCCGCGAGAAGCCGGAGCGCAGCGCCAGGGTCAGCGCCTGCCGGACGGTCTTGTGCCGCTCGATCATCACCAGGTCGGTGCGCGGCACCATCACCTCGCGCACGATGGTGTCGCCGAGTTCGAAGACCGAGTGCACCATCCGGCGCTCCTCGTCCTCGATCAGGTCGTCCTTCTCGGCGAGGTCGACCAGGGCCCGCAGTTCGGCCTCGGAGGCGAACGGGCCCTCCCGGTAGCCCTTGCCGGGCGTCAGCGCGTTGCCCAGCAGGATCAGCAGCCGCGGGATCGGCCCGAGGATCCGGGCCAGCGGCAGCAGCACCCAGGACGCCGCGGTGACGGTGCTCAGCGGGTGCTGGCGGCCGATCGTGCGCGGGGAGACCCCGACCGCCACGAAGGACACCAGCACCATCACGCCGAACGCCACCAGCACGGCCTGCCAGGTCTGCTGGAAGCCGCGCACGCACACCACGGTGACCAGCACCGCGGCGGCCATCTCGCAGGCGACCCGGATCAGCGTCGCCAGGTTCAGGTACCGGATGCTGTCCGAGGCCAGGGTCAGCAGCCGGTCGGAGCCGCGCCGCCCGGAGCGGACCGCCTCCTCGGCGCGGAACCGGGAGATCCGGGAGATCCCCGCCTCGGCGCACGCGGCCAGCCAGCCGAGCACCACCAGCAGCAGGGCCCCGATCAGGAAGCTCGTACTCTCACCACTCACAGGAGGCCGGCCCTCAGTGGACGGTCGGCGCGGGCGACAGGCCGGACAGGCCGCGGCCCGCCCGCCAGTCGTCCAGGATCCGCTTCTGCAGCGCGAACATCTCGCGCTCCTCGTCGGGTTCCTCGTGGTCGTAGCCGAGCACGTGCAGCACCCCGTGGACGGTGAGCAGCTGCAGCTCCTCGTCCATCGAGTGCTTGGTGGGGGCGGCGAGGCCCTGCTCCTTCGCCACCTCGGGGCAGAGCACGATGTCGCCGAGCAGGCCCTCGGGCAGGTCCTCGCCCTCCTTGCCCGGACGCAGCTCGTCCATCGGGAAGGACATCACGTCGGTCGGACCGGGCAGGTCCATCCACTGGACGTGCAGCTCCGCCATCGACTCGCTGTCGTAGAGGATCACGGAGAGCTCGGACTGCGGATGGATCCGCATCTTGTCGAGGGCGTAGCGGGCGACGTCGAGGATGGACTCCTCGTCGACGTCCCACCCGGACTCGTTGGCGATGTCGATCGACATGGAGGGCTCAGTACTCAGCTTTCGGTGCGATGGGACTGCCGGGGCGCCCGGGCGCCCCGCCGTTGGACGGGTTTGCGGTCGCCGGACTCCTCGGCCTCCTGCCGGGCGTCCCAGCGTTCGTACGCATCCACGATGCGGCCGACCAGCTTGTGCCGCACCACGTCGGTGCTGGTCAGCACCGAGAAGTGGATGTCGGGCACGTCGGCGAGGATCTCCTGGACCACCTTGAGGCCGGAGCGGGTACCGCCCGGCAGGTCGATCTGGCTGGTGTCGCCGGTCACGACCACCCGGGAGTTGAAGCCCAGGCGGGTCAGGAACATCTTCATCTGCTCGGGCGAGGTGTTCTGCGCCTCGTCGAGGATGATGAAGGCGTCGTTCAGGGTCCGGCCGCGCATGTACGCGAGCGGGGCCACCTCGATCGTCCCGGCCGCCATCAGCCGGGGGATCGAGTCGGGGTCCATCATGTCGTGCAGCGCGTCGTAGAGCGGGCGCAGGTACGGGTCGATCTTCTCGTAGAGGGTGCCGGGCAGGAAGCCCAGCCGCTCCCCCGCCTCGACGGCCGGCCGGGTCAGGATGATCCGGTTGACCTCCTTGGCCTGCAGGGCCTGCACGGCCTTGGCCATCGCCAGGTAGGTCTTGCCGGTGCCGGCCGGGCCGAGGCCGAAGACGATGGTGTGCTTGTCGATCGCCTCGACGTAGCGCTGCTGGTTGAGCGTCTTGGGGCGGATGGTGCGGCCCCGGTTGGACAGGATGTTCGCCGTGAACACCTCGGACGGGGCCGGGTGGGCCGGGTCCTCGGCGGCGCTCCTGAGCATGCTGATGGAGCGCTCCACGGCGTCCTCCGTCAGGGGTTGGCCGGTGCGCAGCACCAGCATCATCTCGGTGAAGAGCTGCTTGACGAGCGCGACCTCGGCGGGCGAGCCGGTGGCCGTCACCTCGTTTCCGCGGACGTGGATGTCGGCGCCCGGGAAGCCGTCCTCGATCACTCGCAGGAGCGAGTCGGCCGCACCCAGCAGGGTGACCATCGGGTGCTTCTCCGGAATGACGATCCGGGTGCTGGTGGACGCCCCGTCGGGGCGTTCCTGTCCGTCGGTTCGGGTCTGCGGTGTGTCAGTCATGGGTCGGCGCTGCGGCCTGCCTCATCCCAATCCGTCGTGTCGTGTGGCTCGGGCTCTCCGGGTCACCAGGGTACGCCGCGCAGGTGTTCGCCGGAGCGGCGCGGCGGCTTCGATGGTGGGGGCTGGCGGCCCGATGCGCGAGCGGTTTTCCCGCACGTCGGGGCCGGGCGGCGGCCGGTCGCGGTCCGGCGGCGGTCAACGGCGCGGCGGGACGGGGATCCGCGCCAGGTCCTCGGCGACCACGATCTCGCCGTCGAAGTGCCGTGCGGCCTCCGCGAGGTGGCCGGAGAGGTCCGGGTAGCGCTGCGAGAAGTGGGTCAGCACCAGGCGCCGCACCCCGGCCGCCGCGGCCACCCGGGCGGCCTGGGCGGCGGTCAGGTGCCCGTGCTCCTCGGCGAGCGCGGCGTCCTGGTCGAGGAAGGTCGATTCGATCACCAACAGGTCGGCGCCCTCGGCGAGTTCGCCGACGCCGTCGCAGAGCCGGGTGTCCATCACGAAGGCGAACCGCTGCCCGGGCCGGACCTCCCCGACCTGTTCGGCGGTCACCGTCCGCCCGTCCACCTCGACCCGGCCCTCGCGCTGCAGCACGCCCACCGCGGGGCCCCGCAGGCCGAGTTCGCGCAGCTTCTCGGGCCGCAGCCGGAAGCCGTCGGGCTCGGTCAGCCGGTAGCCGAACGACTCCACCGGGTGCGAGAGCCGCACCGCCTCCAGCGCGAACGGCGCGCCGGGGGCCGGGAGCGGGCCGGTGGCCTCGACGGGGTGCTCGCGGATCTCGGCCGTCGGGTGGTAGGCGCTGGCGTGCCGCAGCCGTTCGAAGAACGCCTGCCCGGACGCCGGGTAGTAGGCGTCCACCGGGTGCGGGACCCTGTCCAGGTTGATCCGCTGCACCACGCCGGGCAGCCCGAGGCAGTGGTCGCCGTGGAAGTGCGAGACCGCGATCCGGGTGATCCCGGTGGCGCTCACCCCGGCGAACAGCATCTGCCGCTGGGTGCCCTCCCCGGGGTCGAACAGCAGCCCCTCGCCGTCCCAGCGCAGCAGGTACCCGTTGTGGTTGCGGTGCCGGGTCGGCACCTGGCTGGCGGTGCCCAGGACGACGAGTTCACGCTGCGACAACGGTCAGACCAGTCCCTCGGTGAGCGGCTTGCCGCCCAGCACGTGCACGTGCGCGTGGAAGACCGTCTGTCCGGCCCCCGCACCGGTGTTGAAGATCAGCCGGTAGGACTCCAGGCCCTCGCCCGCCGCCGCCCCGCCCGCCTCGGTGAGCAGTTCGGCCGCGATCTGCGGCTCGGCGGCGGCCAGTTCGGCCGCGTTGGGGTAGTGCACCCGCGGGATCACCAGCAGGTGGGTGGGCGCCTGCGGGTTGATGTCACGGAACGTCAGCGTCCGCTCGGTCTTGCGCACCACGGTCGCCGGGATGTCCCCCGACACGATCTTGCAGAACAGACAGTCCGCCTGCGGCTCGCCGGCCATCTCCCGCGTCCCTTCCTGGGTTTCCGTCACTGGTGCCACGACCTTACCGCCGTCAGCGCACCACGATCCGGTAGGTCCGGCGTTCGCGGAAGCCGTCGGCGGATCCGCCGCAGGGCTCCCGGCAGTTGTCGACCGTCAGCTCGGTGGTGCCGCGGCCCTCCGCCCGGAACACCAGGTACAGCTCCCCGCCGTCGCCCAGCCGGTCGGGGTCGCCGGGGACCTCGTCGACCCCGGTGAGGACGGCGACCCCCGGGTCGGGCCGGGGGGCCACCGGCCGGTGGTACCGCCCCGGGTCCACGGCCAGTTCCCAGTGCAGCGAGAACACCTGGCCGCGCCGGACCGCGACCTCCCGGGCGTCCGAGGCGAACACCTCCCCGTGGTTGACCTGCCACCGCGGCCCCCAGACCGGCAGCACCAGCACCACCAGCACCGACGCCCGGACGGCCCGGGCCCCCGTCACCCTCCACGTCCTCACGCGCGGCGGCTCACGCGGCGCAGTTCGAGCAGCGCGGCGACCGCGGCGAGCCAGTCGGCCACCAGCGCCCCGGCGGCCACGCCGTCCGGGTCCAGCACCGTGCCGGCCGCGTGCAGCCAGTCGTCGGCGAGGTCGGCCGCGCCGGGGCCGACCAGCGGCTCCGGCAGTTCGGCGGCGGCCCGGAGCCCGGCGGCCCGGACCAGCTCGGCCAGGTAGGCGACGGCGTGCGGGGGCACCTCGCACCGCTCGGCGGCGAGCGCGGCGGCCACCGCGCCGTCGGCGAACAGCGCCCGCCGGTGCGGGCCGTCCTGGGCCAGGCCGAAGCGCAGCAGCGCGGGCACGTCCAGGGCGGCGAGCTCGGCGTCGGTCCGGCCGGGCGGAGGGCTGGTCATGGGTGCTCTCTGTTCACTACGGGACGTTCACTTCGGGAGGTTCAACGTCGGGAGGTTCACTACGGGACGTTCACTTCGGGGGGTCACTTCGGGAGGCGGACGCTGGTCGCGGTGTCCATCCGGGGCGGCTGGTCGAGCGCGTGGTCCATGTGGTTGTTGACGAAGTCGTCCTCCGTGATCCAGGTGGTGTAGCCCCACGGGTTGTAGACCTGGAGCTTGTCGCCGTCGTGCCCGATGATCATCAGCTGGTGGCCCTGGTCGCCGCCGCGGATGCTCACCGGGACGGGTTTGCCCTCGTCCACGGCCTTCTCCACGTCGACCAGCACGTCCCGCCGCCCGTCCGGGCCGTCGAGCGGGACGTTGCGGTAGTCGGTGCCGGTGCGGGTGCCGAGCTCGCGGTTCGCCACGTCCCGGGACTGGTCGTCGCTCAGCCCCTCCTGCCCGATCAGCGGCAGGTCCTGGTACCACTCCCGGCTGCCGTCGTAGACCCGGTGCTGCTCGGCCCGCAGCCGCTCGGTGAAGGCCGCCGCGCTCTCGGCCCCCGGGTCGCCGGGGCGGCCGCCGGTGGTGAGCTGGAACGCGTACACCGGGTCGACCACGGCCCGCGCCGTCACGGTGGACGCGGCCACGCAGGTGCTGCCGTCCTGCACCCAGGCGGCGCCCAGGAAGCCCGGCACCTCCAGGTGGTCGATGCCGGTGCGGGGCTGCGGGTCGTGCCGGGTCGGGCTGAGCCGGGCGTCCAGCCAGGCCCGGTTGCCGCCGTGCTCGTGGATCTGCGCGTCGAACGCGGCGACCTCGTCCACGCTGTGGCCGGCGGCGAGCGCCTTCAGCAGGTAGGCGCGCTCCTCGGCGGACTTGGCGCCGGCCAGCAGGGCGTTCAGCCGCTGCCGGTCCGCGGGGGCGAGCCGGTCCAGGAACTGTCCGGCCCGGGTGGCGTCGGTGGCGCTGAGGATGCGGTTCAGGTCGGCGAAGCCCCCGGCGCCGGCCAGCACCAGGCGGTCGGTGGCGTTCAGCCCGCCGCCCGCCAGCCGGGCCGCCCCGGTCTGCGCGGCGAGCCGGTTGAGCTCGGCCGCGGCGCGGTGGCCGGCCTCCTCGGCGCGCACGGCGGCGTCCAGCATCAGGCCGATCGCGTAGCCGGCCTCCGCCTTGGCCTCGTGCATCTTGTCGTCGTCCCAGTGCACCGGGTCGGGCAGGCCGCCCACGGTGGTGATGTCGGCCAGCAGGACGGTGGCCCGGGCCAGCGAGCCGGCCGACCGGGCATGGGTGGCCTGGGCCTGCGCCAGGGCGTCGCAGAGTTCGACCAGGACCCGGCCGGCCCGGGTGAAGTCCTCGGTCATCCGGTCCAGGTCCTGGGCGGCGGCGGTGACGGCCTCGGCGGCCTTCTCGCCGACCTGCCCGGTCCAGACGTCCGGGAGCCTGCTCCGGGCGACGTCGGCGACCTCGGCCCGGACGCTGTCGACCTGCCCGGACATCGCGGCGAAGTCCCGGCCGAGCCGGTCGATCGCCCCGGGCACGCCCGCGGGCCCCGGCAGCCGGACGGCGTCGTGGACGGCGTCCCGGAGGTCCCCGGCGCCCCACATCCCGTGGGCGCTCCCGATGGTGCGGCTGAGCTCCTGGATCTGCTCGCGTTGCGTCGGCATCCCGTGCTGGCTCCCCTTCGGCCGTGCCGGACGGTCCGTCCCCTTCCCCCGCGCTCCCCGTGCCCCTCAGCCGTGCGGCCGGCCGGCCGCCCCGGCCACCTCGGCGTCGGTGCTGCGGTAGTTCTCCGCGCTCTGCCGCACCTTCTCGGCGAGTTCGCGCAGCGCCCGGACGTCCAGCCGCCACTCGTCCTGCCAGGAGGTGAAGAAGTTGCCGGCCGCCTCGGGGACGCCGTAGTCGCCGAAGTGGTCCCGGTCGAAGTCCGGCGGGCCGCGGAACCGGCCGCCGGCCGCCTCCAGGTCGTCGCCCGCCCGGTCCAGCTTCCGGCCGCACTCGCCCAGCGCCTCGTGGTCCACGCTGAAATCCGGTGTCCCCAACGCTCCCCCTCGGCCGTCACTGCGTGCACCCTAGCGATAACAGGGCGGCGCCGGAAGGACGCGTCGGGAACCGGCCGCCCGCCGGGCGGCCGGTCGTTCGCTCACAGACGAATGGTCAGTCCAGGCCGGGCGAGGTCCGGGCGGGGGTGCGGTCCAGCGCTTCCAGGGCGAGCCGGACGGCGGTCTCCAGCTGGGGGTCGCGGCCGACCGCCCAGTCGTGCGGGGCGATCGGCACCTCGACGTCGGGGGTGACGCCGCGGTTCTCCAGCTGCCAGCCGTAGCCCTCCATCCAGAACGCGTACTTGGGCTGGGTGACCAGCGTCCCGTCGACCAGCGCGTACCGGCTGTCGATGCCGATCACGCCGCCCCAGGTGCGGGTGCCGACCACCGGGCCGATGCCGAGCGCCTGGATCGCCGCGTTGACGATGTCGCCGTCCGAGCCGGAGAACTCGTTGGCCAGCGCCACCACCGGGCCGCGCGGGGCGTCGCCGGGGTACGGGTCGGGGCGGGCCAGGTCGCGGCCGTGGTTCCAGCCGACGATCCGGCGGGCCAGCTTCTCCACGATCAGCTGGGAGGTGTGGCCGCCGCGGTTCTCCCGCAGGTCCAGCACCAGGCCGTCCAGCGACATCTCGAACCGCAGGTCGCGGTGGAGCTGCGCCCAGCCGGCGCTCTGCATGTCGGGGACGTGCAGGTAGCCGAGCCGACCGCCGGACAGTTCGCGGACGGCGGCCCGCCGGCCGGCCACCCAGTCGTGGTAGCGCAGCGCCTCCTCGTCGTCGGTCGGCACCACCACGGGGTGCCGCTCGCCGTCCGGGCCGCTGACGGTGAGTTCGACCGGCTGGTCGGCGGTGCCGGCCAGCAGCGGGGCCGGGCCGGTCACCGGGTCGACCGGGCGGCCGTTGACGGCCAGCACCGCGTCGCCGGGGCGGATCGCCGCGCCGGGCGCGGCCAGCGGGGAGCGGGCCCGCGGGTCGGAGGACTCGCCGGGCAGCACCCGGGCGACCCGCCACACCTCGCCGTCGCGCACCAGGTCCGCGCCGAGCAGGCCCTGCAGCCGGGCCGCCTCGGTGCCGCGGCCGGGCGGCAGCACGTAGGCGTGCGAGGTGCCGAGCTCGCCGACCGTCTCCCAGAGCAGGTCGACCAGGTCGGCGTGGCTGCCGATCCGCTCGACCAGCGGCCGGTACCGCGCCAGCACGCCCGTCCAGTCGACGCCGTTCAGGTCGGCGCGCCAGAAGTTGTCGCGCATCAGGCGGCCGTTCTCGTCGAACATCTGCCGCCACTCGGCGGCCGGGTCGACGGTGACCCGGACCCGGTCGAGGTCGACGTCCACCTCCTCGTCCTCGCCGGCCTTCTGGTCGGCGGGCACGATCCGCAGCGTGCCGCCGTCCAGCACGGCCAGCCGGGCGCCGTCGCCGCTGACCGCGAACGCGTCGACGCCGCTGAGCAGTTCCTCCGCCCGGCGCTTCTTCAGGTCGAACCGCTCCAGCGCGGTGCGGGCCGGCTCCTCGTCCAACGAGGCGGCGCTGTCGCCGAGTTCGCCGCTGAACGGGTACCTGGTCCACAGCACCCCGTCCTTCGCCGCCCGCAGCACGCCGAACCGGCCGGCCTCCACCGGGAACGGCACGATCCGGTCGGCCAGGCCCTCCAGGTCGACCCGGGTGCCGGGCACCGCGTCCTTCTCGCCCTCCTTGGCGTCCTCCTCCTCGCCGCCGACCGGCCGCCCGCCGCGCTGCGGGCCGAACGGCGACGGGGTGTCGGCGGCCAGCGTCAGCAGGTACGGGCGGGTGCCGCCGGGGAAGGACAGGTCGAAGGCGTGCTGGTCGTACACCGGGTCGAAGGTGCGCACCGACAGGAACGCCAGGTGCCTGCCGTCCGCGGTGAAGGCCGGCGAGTAGTCGTGGAAGCGCTGCGGGGTCGCCTCGCTGACGGTGCGCGAGGTCAGGTCGGCGAGCATGATCTGGCGCAGCGACCACGGGCCCAGCACCGGCTGCGACCAGGCCAGCCACGCCGAGTCCGGGCTGAACACCAGCCCGGCGACCTCGCCGTCGCCGCTGCGCGCCAGCTCGTTGACCGCGCCGTCGCTGAGCGCCACCAGCAGCACCCGGCCGTCGTGCGAGGCCACCGCGAGCTGCTTGCCGTCCGGCGAGACCGCCAGGCCGCGCACCCGGCCGAGCCGCCCGGCCGCCAGCCGCCGCCGCTCCGCGCCCAGCACCGCCGGGGCGTACTCCAGCGCGTCGTCGCCCTCCGCGTCGGTGACCCACACCGCGCCCTGCGCACCGTCCTCGCCCGGGACGACCCGGGCCAGCCTGCCCCGCACCCCGGGCGTCTCGTCCAGCACCCGGGCCGGGCCCTCCCGGTGGGTGACCCAGTGCACGGTGCCGCGCACCACCACGGCCGCGGCCCGGCCGGTGCGGTCCGGGGCGGCGGTCTCCACCTGCCCGGCGGCGGGCGTCGGGTGCGGCTGCCGCCGGGTGCGCGGCCCGGCCGGACGGACGTCCAGGCGGCGCGCCTCGGCACCGTCCAGGTCGTCCAGCAGCCACAGCTCGCCGGCGCTCTGCCAGATCACCCGGGCGCCGTCGGTGGACGCCTGCCGGGCGTAGAAGCCGTGCCCGGCCGGGCCGTGCGCGCGCAGGTCGGAGCCGTCCGGGAGGCTGGAGTACAGCCGCCCGACGCCCTCGTGGTCGGACAGGAACGCGACCCGGTCACCGACCCACATCGGGCACTCCAACTGCCCGTCCAGGTCGGCGTGCAGGCGCTCGAACCCACCGCCGCCGATCCACAGCTTCCCGGCCCGGCCGCCCCGGTAGCGCTTCCAGTGCGCGGCCTCCCGGTTGTGCGTCCCGAGCAGCACCCGCCCCCCGCTGGCCCCCGCCGGCACCGGCTCGAACGCCAGCGCGCCGATCGGCCCGTACGGCAGCCGCTCCGGCTCCCCGCCGTCCAGCGGCAACGCGAACGCCCAGGTCCGCCGGATGGTCTCCTGCCCCGCGGCGGTGATGGCGATCGGCCGCCCGTCCGCGGTCCACCCCACCAGCGCGGTGAACGGATTCCCCCAGTACGTCAACCGCCTGGCCGGACCACCCTCCACCGGCCCGACGTGCACCTCCGGCGCCCCGTCCCGGGCCGACGTCCAAGCCAGCGACCCCCCGTCCGGCGAGAACCGCACCGCCCCCGAAGGCGCCTGATCCGCCGTCACCCGCCAGGCCCGCCCGCCGTCCACGGGCGCCAGCCAGACGTCGTCCTCAGCCACGAAAGCCACGGCGTCACCGTGCAAGTGGGGGTGGCGCAAATACCCGCGCGTCGATTCCGTCATCCTGCCACCCTAGGCGGCGAACCTCACGGAACGTCAGAGAACTGCTGCGCCCGCCCCTGCGAAAGCAGGGGCGCGGGGAACTGCGCGGCCAACCGAGCACCCGCAGCCAGATCGCCTCGCAGGACAGTGTGTTGCACTATCCCGCGACCGCACCAACGTGCGACTCCCGCTGCGCGCAGTTCCCCGCGCCCCTGGTTGTGCAACCCCAGCCCGCGCAGCAGGTCTCCCCGCGCCCCCGGCTTCGCACCATCCCGCCCGCGCAGCAGCTCTCCCCCGCGTCTCCGCGTGTCCGCGTCCCGCGCAGCGGTCCCGCCCCGCTACCCCCAGCGCCCCGTGCGGCCCAGCAGCAGCGCGCCGGCCGCGACGCCCGCCGTGGAGGTGCGCAGGACGGACGGGCCGAGCCGGTACGGCGCGGCGCCGGCCTCCGCGAAGGCGGCGATCTCGTCCGGGGAGACGCCCCCCTCGGGTCCGACCACCAGGACGATCTCGCCGTCGGCCGGCAGCGCGGCGGCGGCGAGCGGCAGCGAGCCCTCCTCGTGCAGGACGGCCGCGAAGCTCGCGGCCGCGAGCAGCGGCAGCAGCTGCCGGGTGGTCACCGCGTCCCGGACCTCCGGGAAGCGCAGCCGCCGCGACTGCTTGCCGGCCTCGCGCGCGGTGGCCCGCCACTTGGCGAGCGCCTTGGCGCCGCGTTCGCCCTTCCACTGGGTGATGCAGCGGGCGGCGGCCCAGGGCACGATCGCGTCGATGCCGGCTTCGGTCATGGTCTCGACGGCGAGTTCGCCGCGGTCGCCCTTGGGCAGGGCCTGGACGACGGTGATCCGGGGCGCGGGGGCGGGTTCCTCGCGGACGGCGGTGACCAGCACGTCGAGGGCGTCCTTGCCGTGCAGCGCGGCGACGGTGCCGTCCGCGCCGCGGCCGCGGCCGTCGGCGAGGGTGAGCGCCTCGCCGGGCTCCAGGCGCTTGACGGCGACGGCGTGCCGGCCTTCGGGGCCGTCGAGGCGGACGGTGGCGCCGGGGGCGGTCCCGGTCAGGTCGTCGACGACGAACACGGGTGCGGTCATCGGTGCAGCGGTCCTCTCAGCAGGAGCCCGGCCGGAACCGGAGCCGTCAAAAAAGCCGGCCGGGAACGGCGGGGGCGCGCAGCCCCTGCACCGTTCCCGGCCCGGGTCGTTCGGGTCTCACCGGCCGTTGAAGGCGTCCTTCAGCCGGGAGAACAGGCCCTGCTGGCCGGGCGCGAACTGCCCGGAGGGACGCTCCTCGCCGCGCAGCATGGCGAGCCGGCGCAGCAGCTCCTCCTGCTCCGGGTCGAGCTTGGTGGGCGTCTGCACCTCGACGTGCACTATCAGGTCGCCCCGGCCGCCGCCGCGCAGGTGGGTGATGCCGCGGCCGTGCAGCGGGATCGACTGGCCGGACTGGGTGCCGGGCCGGATGTCGACCTCCTCCAGGCCGTCGAGGGTCTGCAGCGGCACCTGGGTGCCGAGCGAGGCGGCGGTCATCGGGATGGTGACGGTGCAGTGCAGGTCGTCGCCGCGCCGCTGGAAGGTCGGGTGGCTGGTCTCGGCGATCTCCACGTACAGGTCGCCGGCGGGGCCGCCGCCGGGGCCGACCTCGCCCTCGCCGGCCAGCTGGATCCGGGTGCCGTTGTCGACGCCGGCCGGGATCTTGACGGTGAGGGTGCGGCGGGCGCGGACCCGGCCGTCGCCGGCGCACTCCGGGCACGGGGTGGGGACGACGGTGCCGAAGCCCTGGCACTGCGGGCAGGGGCGGGAGGTCATGACCTGGCCCAGGAAGGACCGGGTGACCTGGGAGACCTCGCCCTTGCCGCGGCACATGTCGCAGGTCTGCGCGGAGGTGCCGGGCGCGGCGCCCTCGCCGTTGCAGGTGGTGCAGGTGACGGCGGTGTCGACCTGGAGTTCCTTGGTGGTGCCGAACGCGGCCTCCTCCAGGGTGATCTCCAGCCGGATCATGGCGTCCTGGCCGCGGCGGGTGCGCGAGCGCGGGCCGCGCTGGCCGGTCGCGGCGCCGAAGAAGGCGTCCATGATGTCGGAGAAGCCGAACCCGGCCGCGCCAGCGCCGAAGCCGCCCGCGCCGCCGCCGTTGGGCGACAGCGGGTCGCCGCCGAGGTCGTAGACCTGCCGCTTCTGCGGGTCGGAGAGGACCTCGTAGGCGGCGTTGATCTCCTTGAACCGCTCCTGCGTCTTCGGGTCCGGGTTCACGTCCGGGTGCAGTTCACGGGCGAGGCGCCGGAACGCCTTCTTGATCTCGTCCTGCCCCGCGTCGCGTCGGACGCCGAGTACCGCGTAGTAGTCCGTGGCCACCAAATGCTCCGGTTTGTTCCGCCTCTAGAAGTGCCTGCGACAGCACGCTGCTTGTTGCGCCGTTCCGCTGCGGCCGCCCCGCTACGACTCCGCCAGGATCTGGCCGACGTACCGTGCCACCGCGCGCACCGCCCCCATTGTGCCCGGGTAATCCATCCGGGTCGGACCGATCACTCCCAGCTTTGCCACGCTCTGGTCGCCCGAACCGTAACCGACCGAGACCACCGACGTGGAATTGAGCCCCTCGTAGGCGATCTCGTGGCCGATCCGGACCGTCATCGCCGAGTCCGCCGTCTCACCCAGCAGGCGCAACAGCACCACCTGCTCCTCCAGGGCCTCCAGGACCGGCCGGATGGTGAGCGGGAAATCATGGCCGAAACGCGTCAGGTTGGCGGTGCCCGCCAGCATGATCCGTTCCTCGTTCTGTTCGGCCAGCGCCTCGAACAGGACCGCCAGCACGGTGCTGACCGCGGGCCGGTCGGCGGGCTCGAAGCCGGCCGGCAGGTCCTCCAGGACGGTCGGCACCTCGGGCAGCCGGCAGCCGCCCGCCATCCCGTTGAGCTTGGCCCGCAGCTCCCCGAGCAGCGCCTCGCCGACCGGGGCCGGGCAGTCGACCATCCGCTGCTCGACCCGGCCGGTGTTGGTGATCAGCACCAGCATCAGCTTGGTCGGGGTGAGCGACACCAGTTCGATGTGCCGCACCGTGGAGCGGGTCAGCGACGGGTACTGGACCACCGCGACCTGCCGGGTCAGCTGGGCGAGCAGCCGCACCGTCCGGGCCACCACGTCGTCCAGGTCGACGGCGCCCTCCAGGAAGTGCCGGATCGCCCGGCGCTCGGGGGCGGTCATCGGCTTGACCTCGGCGAGCCGGTCGACGAACAGCCGGTAGCCCTTGTCGGTGGGGATCCGGCCCGCACTGGTGTGCGGCTGGTGGATGTACCCCTCCTCCTCCAGCGCGGACATGTCGTTGCGGACCGTGGCCGGGGAGACGCCGAGGTTGTGCCGCTCCACCAGGGCCTTGGACCCGACCGGCTCCTCGGTGCCCACGTAGTCCTGGACGATCGCCCGGAGCACCGCGAGGCGCCGCTCGTCGAGCGGTCGGACCGGCGGGCGCGTGTCGATCAGTCGGCCGTCGGGCTTGCCGTCCTCTGGCATGGGGCACGCACCTCCGTCGTCGTCCGTTGACCCGGTGTCTGACCCGGCCTGGCACTCAACTGGGCAGAGTGCCAGAACCGTACGTGCCAGTGTACGGCCCGGGCCTGACGGCAGGAACGGTCCACCCACGTGATCCTCGACCGAAGCGCCCGCGGCCCGCCCCGCGCGTGTCGCTTTCCCACCGAATTCCCATCGTTTCGGATGGTGCCCGCGGGGCCGCCCGGTGGCAGCATCGAAGGCGAGCGGGACGGACGGCCGCGGCGGCGCGGTCCGGACCGCGCGACGCACGAGGAGGAGCAGCGATGTCGGCGCCACAGCACTCCCGGTTCACCCCCGACCGCGGCCTGACCGGCCGGATGGTCACCACCATGTTCCTGATCGGGCTGGTCTACGTCGGCTTCACCGGCCTGCTGATCGTGCTGCTGCGCGGCGCCTGGCCGCTGGTGGTGCTGATCTCCGGCGGCCTGTTCGTCGCCCAGTTCTGGTTCTCCGACAAGATCACCGAGCGGGCGATGGGCGCCCACCAAGTCACCCCCGAGCAGTACCCGCAGCTGCACGGCGCGGTCGACCGGCTCTGCGCGCTGGCCGACATGCCCAAACCCCGGGTCGCGGTCGCCGACAACGACATGCCCAACGCCTTCGCCACCGGCCGCAACCCGCAGAACGCGGTGGTCTGCGTGACCACCGGCCTGCTGCGCCGGCTCGAACCGGAGGAACTGGAGGGCGTGCTGGCCCACGAGCTGTCGCACGTCGCGCACCGGGACGTCGCGGTGATGACGGTGGCCGGGTTCCTCGGCGTGCTGGCCGGCGCGATGACCAGGATCGCCTTCTACAGCGGGATGATGGGCGGCGGCAACCGCAACAGCAACGACCAGAACGCGGCGATCGCCATGGTGCTGATCCCGCTGGCCTCGATGGTGGTGTACGCGATCAGCTTCCTGCTGACCAGGCTGCTCTCCCGCTACCGC
This sequence comes from Kitasatospora sp. NRRL B-11411, assembly GCF_000721345.1. Lineage (NCBI taxonomy): Bacteria > Bacillati > Actinomycetota > Actinomycetes > Kitasatosporales > Streptomycetaceae > Kitasatospora > Kitasatospora sp. NRRL B-11411. Next base: position 134,142 of record NZ_JOGH01000010.1, read on the forward strand.
GAACTGGCCGCCGACCGCGCCGCCGCCCAGCTGACCGGCCGGCCCGCCGCGCTGGCCTCGGCCCTGACCAAGGTGACCGGGCAGATCGGCGCCATCCCCACCAAGGACCTGCGGCAGGCCCAGCCGTACAACGCCTTCTACTTCGCCCCGGCGCTGAGCGCCAAGGAGACCGCCTCCCGGCTGCTGTCCACCCACCCGTCGCTGGAGCAGCGGCTGGCCCAGCTGCGGAAGGTCTCCGACGAGCTCGGGCACTGAGCCCGCCACCACCGACCACCAGTGAGGAGCCTTCCGCGTGGGATTCCTGGACGCCCTGTTCGGCCGGACCAAGCCCGTGAAGCCCGACCTCGACCAGCTGTTCGGCATCCCGTCGGCGGCGCTCACCCTGCAGGCCGCCAAGGGGTTCACCCCGACCGGCCTCGGCTCGGTGTGCTTCGCCGCGGTCGAGGGCGCCGCCTTCACCGAGGTCCAGCAGCAGGTGAAGGCGCTGCTGGACGCGGACACCGGGCGCGGCGGCGTCCCCGTCGAGGCCTCCCGGGACGCCTACGGGTACTCCTGGCTGCTGGCCCGGCACACCCCGGACGAACTGCCCGACCTGGTCAACGACCTGCACGCGGTCAACAGCGAGCTGGAGGCCAACGGCTTCGGCCCGCAGCTGCTCTGCTCGCTGGTCGCCTTCCGGGACGCCGAGGGCCGCTCGCTGGCCCTGGTGTACCTGTACAAGCGCGGCACCTTCTACCCGATGTGCAAGGTCGCCGGGCAGGAGAAGCGGGACAACCCGCTGGAGATCGAGGTCTCCAACCTGCTCCGCAACGACCTGCGGGTCGAGTCGGATCTGTCCCGCTGGTTCCCGGTCTGGGGCGCCCCGGGCATCGAGGACTGAGCGCCCGGCCTCATTCCCCGGCCGCGTCCCGGTAGGCGGCGACCGCCGCCCCGAGCACCACCGGCAGCTCCGCCGACTCCCGCTCACCGCCGCTCTCCTGCACCACCAGCAGCACGTCGCCGCTGCGCACCACCGCCGTCCGGTCGATCCAGGTCGGACCGCCGCCGCCGGTCGCCCGCCGGGTGACCCGCAGCAGCAGCCCGTCCCCCAGCGGTTCGACGGCCACCGTCCGCTCGCTCCCGCTCCCGGCGACCACCGCGGTACCGGCCGCGGCGCACCGCAGCGCCGCGGCCCGGAGGTCGGCCAGCACCCGGCCGGCCCGCCCCGGCGGGTAGCGCTCCAGCGACTCCCGGCCCGACCAGCCCCGGTCCCGGCCGCCCGCCGGGGCGCGCTCCAGCCCCACCGCGACGTCCTCCAGCGGCGGGGCGTGCCGGGTCAGGAAGGACCCGGTGTCGAACTCCCCGCAGTCCACCGCCACCAGCGGCCCCGGACTCGCCCCGCCCCCCGCTGCCCCGGTCCGTGGCCAGGCCCGCCGCCCCCGCCCGCAGCACGTACCCCGGCGGCAGCCGCTCCGCACTCAGCAGCAGGTCCCCCACCCGCCCCGGCC